>NZ_JAAGPS010000118.1:0-22589 GCF_017105025.1 Paraburkholderia sp. Ac-20336
CGGGGGAACGATTCGTTCATGCAGTCATGCCTGGAATGAATGGCCCGGGTTAGTGGGGCGAGCCGCCGCCGGCGTCGGTTGCGGCGATTGCGCCTCTTACATTGCCGAACAGCTGCATAACCCGGGTGACATTGTTGTATTTCATGCCGCTGGCAGTCATTACCGACATGCCGCGCTGAAGTTTAACTGGCTTTTCGGTCTCGATCACATCGTCGTTGACGAGCACCCTGAAATGCTCGGAATCGGCCTGCATCTGCGGATCGCCGTTGCCGGGCGCGCGCAGGATGCGGGCATTCTGGTACAGATTGACGATCGAGGCGTCCGCGTTGACCGTGCCGGTGTCGCCGGTCGCGGTGACGATCGGCTTGCCGGGCTGGAACGCGCGCATGGCCGGCTTGACGAGGTCGCTCATTTCGTCGTCCTCGTAATGGATCAGCGATTGCGCGGTCAGCCGGTATTGCGTCGCGCCCGACTGGTCGAGTTCGGAAACCGAGAAGTTGTCCGCGAAATAGTCGGGCGTGTGTTCCTTGGGGCGTACCTCGTTGTCGCTCTTGCGCGGCAGGGTGGCTTGCAGCAGCCACCAGGTGATGCCGGCGAGCGCCGCCATCGCGACGAGCGGAATCAGCGAAGTCAGGCGAAACTGGTTCATCCGACGAGGCCCCGCTGCTCGCCGCTGCAGGCCGCCGCAAGCAGTGCTTCGTATTTGTGCTGCGCGCGCAGCAGCGTGTCGCACACTTCGCGCGCCGCGCCGTGGCCGCCGCGCGCCTCGCTGACCCAGTGCGCCCGCGCGATCACCTCGGGATGCGAATTGGCCGGCGCGGCCGCGAAGCCGACGCGCAGCATTACCGCGAGATCGACCCAGTCGTCGCCCATGTAGCCGCAGTCTTCGGCGGCGAGGCCGGTTTGCTGCAGCAGGTCGGCGAAGGCCGCCGGCTTGTCCTGCACGCCCTGATAGACGTGCGTGATGTTCATTTCCTTCACGCGTGCCGCCACGATGCCGGACTTGCGCCCGGTGATGATGGCGGTTTCGATGCCGGCCTCGCGCAGCAGCTTCATGCCGTGGCCGTCCATCGAGTTGAAGCCCTTCATCGTGTCGCCTTCCGCCGTGAACAGCAGGCCGCCGTCGGTCAGCACGCCGTCGACGTCGAAAATCATCAGCTTCACGCGGCTGGCGCGTTCAGTCGCGGTAAGGGGAGCCACGGCCATCAGATCACCTTCTTGGAGAACAGGTCGTGCATGTTGAGCGCGCCGATCAGCTTGCCCGCTTCGTCGACGACCAGCATCTGATTGATGCGATAACGCTCCATCAGTTCCACGGCTTCGACCGCGAGGTGATCGGGGCCGATCGTGCGCGGGCTGGCCGTCATGACCGAGGCGATCGGCAACTGGCGGAAATCGCCGTCGCGTTCGAGCACGCGGCGCAGGTCGCCGTCGGTGAAGATGCCGGTCACGCGGCCGTTATGGTCGACCACCGAGGTCATGCCCATGCGCTTCGCGGTCAGCTGGAAGAGCGCGTCGCTGACGGTCGACTCGGGCGTGACCCGCGGCAACTGCTCGCCGGTGCGCATCACGTCGCGTACATAAGTGAGCAGGCGCCGGCCGAGCGCGCCGCCCGGATGCGAGCGCGCGAAATCGTCGCGGCCGAAGCCGCGCGCGTCGAGCACCGCGACCGCGAGCGCGTCGCCGAGCGCGAGCGCGGCGGTGGTGCTGGCGGTGGGCGCGAGATTCATCGGACAGGCTTCTTTGGCGACGGCGGAATTCAGGTGCACGTCGGCCAGTTGCGCGAGGCTCGACGCCGAGCGGCCCGTCATCGCGATCAGCTTCGCGCCGATCCGCTTGATGAGCGGCAGGATCGCCACGAGTTCTTCGGTTTCGCCGGAATTGGATAGCGCGAGGAAGACGTCGTCGGCGGTGACCATGCCGAGGTCGCCATGGCTTGCTTCCGCGGGATGCACGAAGAACGCCGGCGTGCCGGTGCTCGCCAGCGTGGCCGCGAGCTTGCGGGCCACGTGGCCGGACTTGCCGATGCCGGAAACGACCACGCGTCCGCCGCAACCCAGGATGAGATCGACCGCGCCGACGAAGCTGCCGTCGAGCTGATCGCGAAGCGCGCGTACGGCGTCCGCTTCGATGTCGAGCACGTCGCGAGCCAGCGCGAGTGCCCTGTCGCCATTGATTTTCGCTATCATTCGCGGAGTATAGCAAAGGCGCCTGTTCGCCGCGCCGGGCCTGCTGTGCCAAGCCGCCGGCTGCACGAGCTTTTCGCCAGCCCCTTTAGCAGCCCTTTAGCGTTTTTTTCCGGCCCCCCGACCCTGCCGCGCGGTGTCCTGCGCGCGCGGGTTCCGTTGACGAACGAGGACGCCTCACCCATGCGTTTTTGCCGATGATTTCCCCGCTCGAAATGACGTTGTTCCTGCTGCTGGCATCGGTGGCGGGCGTGGTGATCTTTCGCTTCCTGAATCTGCCGCCGATGCTCGGCTATCTGACGGTCGGCATCGTCGTCGGGCCGCATGCGTTCGGGCTGATTCTCGATTCGGCGGGCGCGCAGAACCTCGCCGAATTCGGCGTCGTGTTTCTGATGTTCTCTATCGGCCTCGAATTTTCGCTCTCCAAGCTGCGCTCGATGCGCCGGCTCGTGTTCGGCCTCGGCTTGCTGCAGGTGATCGGCACGGTCGCGGTGGCGGTGTCGCTCGGCTTCGTGCTCGAGCGCTGGGTGCATATCACGTGGCAGGCGAGCGTGGCGCTGGGCGGCGCGCTCGCGATGTCGTCGACGGCGATCGTCAGCAAGATGCTCGCCGAGCGGCTCGAAATCGAAACCGAGCACGGCCGCAATATCTTCGGCGTGCTGCTGTTTCAGGATCTGGCGGTGGTGCCGCTGCTCATCATCATTTCCGCGCTCGGCGGGCGCTCGGAGAATCTGGTCAGCGCGCTCGGCATCGCGGCGATCAAGATCGTCGTGGCCTTGGCGCTGCTGCTGATCGTCGGCCAGAGCTTCATGACGCGCTGGTTCAACGTGGTTGCGCGGCGCCGCTCGCAGGAACTGTTCATCCTCAACCTGCTGCTCGTCACGCTCGGCGCCGCGTTCATCACCGACAAGTTCGGCCTGTCGCTCGCGCTCGGCGCGTTCATTGCCGGCATGCTGATCGCCGAGACACCGTACCGGCATCAGGTGGAAGAAGACATCAAGCCGTTTCGCGACGTGCTGCTCGGGCTCTTCTTCGTGACGACCGGCATGCTGCTCAATCCGCGCGTGATCTGGGAGCATCCGCTCATCGTGCTGGGCTTTTTCGTCGGGCCGATTTTGCTGAAGGCCGTGATGATCACCGGCCTCGCGCGGCTCTTCGGCGCGACGCCGGGCGTGGCGATGCGCACCGGCATCGGCCTCGCGCAGGCCGGCGAGTTCGGCTTCGTGCTGCTGAACCTGATTCTCGACCGCCATCTCGTCGACGCGACGCTGTTGCAGGCGATTCTCGCGGCGATGCTGCTGTCGATGCTCGCCGCGCCGTTCATGATCCAGAACGCCGACCGCATCGTGCTGCGGCTGTCGTCGACCGAATGGATGATGCAGTCGCTGCAGATGACACGCATCGCGACGCAAAGCCTCAAGCAGAGCGGCCACGTGATCATTTGCGGCTACGGCCGCGCCGGGCAGAACCTCGCGCGCATGCTCGAACACGAAGGGCTCTCGTACGTCGCGCTCGACCTCGACCCGGACCGTGTCGCGGCGGCCGCGGCGGCCGGCGAATCGGTCGTGTTCGGCGATGCGGGGCGGCGCGAATCGCTGCTGGCGGCGGGCCTGCACCGCGCGGCTGCGATCGCGATCACCTATGCGAATACGCCCTCGGCATTGCGCGTGCTGCACAACATCCACGAGATGGAGCCGACGCTGCCGGTCATCGTGCGCACCGTCGACGATTCCGATCTGGAAAAGCTGCTGGCCGCCGGCGCGACCGAAGTGATTCCGGAGATCGTCGAGGGCAGCCTGATGCTCGCCTCGCACACGCTCGTCGTGATGGGCGTGCCGATGCGGCGCGTGGTGCGGCGCGTCGAGGAGATGCGCGACGAGCGCTATTCGCTCTTGCGCGGCTACTTCCACGGCGCCGACGACATCGAGGACGACGACGGCCACGAACAGGTGCGGCTACAATCGGTTCCGGTCGACGCCAGCGCCGACGCAGTGGGCCGCACGCTCGCGGAGCTGGGCCTGTTCGAACTCGGTGTCGAAGTGACCGCGATCCGCCGGCACGGCATCCGCGGTGTCGAACCGGACCCGTCGACGAAACTGCGCGCGAGCGACATCGTGGTGCTGCGCGGTCTGCCCGAACAACTGGCGCAAGCCGAGGAACGGCTCTCGAAGAAGCATCGCCGCGCGGGCGCCGCCGCGGCCTGACGCCGGCCGCCGAAGTGAGTCCTTTACGAATCCTTTAGCCAGCTTTTCACCGGGCCTTTCCAGGTCCATCCGGAGTCATCATGTCCAACGCGCTCGCGAGCGCGCCGCTCGATGCGGCCGACTACATCAGAAGTCACATTCGCACGGTGCTCGACTGGCCGCAGCCCGGCGTGCAGTTTCGCGACATCACGCCGCTGTTGCGCGAGCCGAAGTCGCTGCGCGTGCTGATCGACCTGTTCGTGCAGCGCTATATCGACGCGAAGCTCGACTACATCGCCGGGCTCGATGCGCGCGGCTTCATCATCGGGCCGATCGTCGCGCATGAGCTGAGCCTCGGCTTCATCCCGATCCGCAAGGCGGGCAAGCTGCCGTACAAGAGGATCTCGCAATCGTACGAACTGGAGTACGGCACCGCGACCGTCGAGATTCACGAGGATGCGTGCGAACCCGGCGACCGCGTCGTAATCATCGACGATCTGATCGCGACCGGCGGCACGATGATGGCCGGCAAGCAGTTGCTCGAACGGCTCGGCGCGGTCGTCGTGGAAGGCGCGGCGATCGTCGATCTGCCCGAGCTGGGCGGTTCGACGCTGTTGAGCGAGGGCGGCCTTGCGCTGTATACGGTGACGAGTTTCGACGGACATTGAGCGTGCGGTGCCGCGCGTGCCGCACCCGGCACGCAACCGCCCGGCACTCATCCGGCATTCATCAGATACTCACCCGCCGCCCCACGAGAAGGCCACGACGATGCCCAACTTCCTGCTGTTTCTCGCCACCTCGATCGCGATTACCGTGGCGCCCGGTCCGGACAATCTGCAGGTGCTCGCGCGCGGCATCTCGCAGGGCCGCGCGGCCGGCTTCGTCGCCGCGCTCGGCTTTGCCGCCGGCATCACGTTTCATACGACGCTCGCGGCGCTCGGCGTCGCCGCGCTGCTGCGTTCGTTGCCGCTCGCGTTCGAGGCGATCAAGCTCGCGGGCGCCGCATATCTGGTCTGGATCGGCATCAAGGCGCTGCGCAGCGAGGGGCTCGCGACCGCGCATCAGCGCGCGCCGCAGCCGCTTGGCGCGGTGTTCCGCCAGAGCGTGCTCGGCAATCTGATGAACCCGAAGGTCACGCTGTTCTTCGTCGTGTTCCTGCCGCAGTTCGTGCAGCCGCATGGCGCGCAAAGCGTGACGGTGCAGATGCTCGAACTCGGCGTGCTCTTCATGTTGCAGACGGTCGTGGTGTTTTCGCTGTTCGGCGTCTGCGCGGGCCTCATCGGCGGCTGGCTCAGACGGCGGCCGCGCGTGGGCGTGTGGCTCGATCGCCTGGCCGGCGCGACGTTCATTGCGATCGGGATTCGCGTCGCGTTGCATGATTGAGACGTGTCGACCGACACGCTTGCATTTGCTTTGCTTAGGTTCGCCGTCGTGCGGACAGTCTGGAGTTTTCGATGACTTTGCCTTGCATCACCGCCGCGCGCCGCTTCGACGCCAGCGCTCACCGGCCGTTCAGAATCGGCGCCGAACAGGTCGGCTGGATTCGCGAACACGACGTGCCGTTGCTCGCGCGCTGGCCCGACGTGTTCGAAATCGCTAGCGATGCCGTGACGCTTGCCGCCGCATTCGACACCGTCGATCTACGCAGCGCGGCGCTCGCTTCGGTGATCGGCGCGCTCGCCGCCGATGGCCGCATCCCCGGCTGGCGCAACGAGACCTACGCGATCCGCAACGCGTTCGACGCGCCGCCGCTCGCCTATATCGAGCGCGCCGCGTCGCGCTTCTTCGGCACGATGACCTACGCGGTGCATCTGAACGGCATCGTAGAATACGCGGACGGTGCGCCGCAATTGTGGATCGCGCGCCGCAGCGAGACCAAGGCGACCGACCCCGGCATGCTCGACAATGTCGTCGCGGGCGGGATCGGCTGGGGCTTCGGCGTCGGCGAGACGATCGTCAAGGAATGCTGGGAAGAAGCCGGCATCCCGGCGGAGATCGCCTCGCGCGCGGTCGCGGGCCGCACCGCGCATGTGCTGCAATCGCTGCCGGAAGGCACGCAGGCCGAGCAGATTTTCATCTACGACCTTGCGCTGCCCGCCGACTTCGCGCCGCGCAACCAGGACGGCGAAGTGGGCGAACACCGGCTTGCGCGTATCGACGAAGTCGCGCGCTGGGTCGAGGAAGGCGCGCTGACGGTGGATGCGAGCCTCGCCACGCTCGACTGTCTGCTGCGCCGCCGCTGGATCGACGAGGACGCGTGCGCGGGCATCGACGCGCTGTTCGCGCCGCCGAAGCAGGGCTAGGTTAGGCGCCTGGATTCTTAAGCGCCAGGATTCGGCTCGCCCCGCACAGCCCGTACGCACTGAACGCACTGAAACAAACCACGCATTGAAGAAGGGAGTCACCGAGGTCATGTCGACCGATCACAGCTTTATCCTCAAACTGTCGTGCGCCGACCGGCCCGGCATCGTTCACGCCGTGTCGGGCTTTCTGTTCGAGCGTGGCAGCAATATTCTCGACTCCGCGCAGTTCGGCGACAGCGGCACCGGCGAATTCTTCATGCGCGTGCATTTTCAGCAGGTGGGCGGCGATCCGGGGCTCGACGCGTTGCGTGCCTCGTTCGCGACGCTCGCCGAACAGTTCGGCATGTGCTGGGAGTTGCACGATGCGAGCGTGAAGCCGCGCGTCGTGATTATGGTGTCGAAAATCGGCCACTGCCTGAACGATCTGCTGTTCCGCTACCGCACCGGTCAGATCAACATCGACATTCCGGCGATCATCTCGAACCACAAGGAGTTCTACCAGCTCGCCGCGAGCTACGACATTCCGTTCCATCACTTCCCGCTGCTCGGCGGCACGCCGGACGCGAAGGCCGCGCAGGAAGCGCGCGTGCTCGACGTCATCAACGAGCATCGGGCCGACCTCGTGGTGCTCGCGCGCTACATGCAGATTCTGTCGCCGACGCTGTGCGAAGCGCTGGCCGGCCGCGCGATCAACATTCACCACTCGTTCCTGCCGAGCTTCAAGGGTGCGAAGCCGTATTACCAGGCGTTCGATCGCGGCGTGAAGCTGATCGGCGCGACCGCTCACTACGTGACGACCGATCTCGACGAAGGCCCGATCATCGAGCAGGAAGTCGAGCGCGTCGATCACAGCATGACGCCGGAGCAACTGACGGCGATCGGCCGCGACGTCGAATGCGTGACGCTCGCGCGTGCGGTGAAGTGGCACGTCGAGCATCGCGTCGTGCTGAACGGCAGCAAGACGGTGGTGTTCCGCTAACCGTTGCCGAATAGGCATTGCGCCGGTCGAGGCCGGCGCAATGGCGGTTTTCCTGGCGTGACGTCCCTCGCGCTCTCCTATGAGCGCACGGCCGTTCCACTCGCGCCGTTCGTTCCATGGGCTCCGTCCGGGTTGCGCGCGAGAAGATTCGCGTTATGCGCGGAACGGCGGCGCGCGTTCAGCTTCTTCAGCCAGATCAGCAGGCCCGTGATGCTCAGCACGGCTACTGCGATACCGGTCGCACTGATCAGAATCCGTCCGCCCAGGCCCAGAATGCGCCCCGAGTGCAGCGGGAATTGCACCTGCATGAAGATGTCGCCCGCGGTGCCCTTGCCGGGAATCTGCGCGGCGAGCTGTTTGCCGGTGACGGCGTCCCAGTACATCCACGGGTTGCCGAGGCCGATGTCGCCGTGATCGTTGCCGGGCGCATAGAAGCCGACGCCGTACGCATGCAGGCCTCCGGCGTAGTAGAGGCCGCCCGGCGGTACGGCCAGATGCCTGTCCTTGCCGGCCTGTCGCGCGATGTCGACGATGCGCTCGCGGCTCAATACCCGATCGCCCGGCTGCGGCGCGCGCAGGATTTCCGGGTTGTTGATCGGATCGGGCGTCAGCGTCGAGAGGCGCGAGACGATCGGGCGCACCACCTGCGACGACAGGTTCATCGAGATCGACGTCAGCGCGACGATCATCAGCACGCCCCAGATCCATACGCCGCCGGAGCGGTGCAGATCGAACGTGAGCGCGTAGCCGCCGCGCTTCAGGCGGAACGCGAACGACTTGCGCCAGGCCTTGAAGCTTGGAAACGACAGGCATAGCGCGATCGCGCTATCGAACAGCCAGACGATGCCGACGATCCCCATCAGCCACGTGCCGACGTCGAAGCCGCCCATGAACGGCAACTGCAGCGTGTAGTGCAGCTTGTAGATGAATGGAATCAGGTTGAGCCGCGCGAGCGACACGGCGCCCCATTCGCGGCGTCCCTGGATTTCGCCGGTGACGGGATCGACGGCGATCTGGTTGAAGTCGAGCGGGTAGGGCTTCCTGGTGGCCGGATCGGTGCGCGGCAGCACCATCATCTGCAATGCTTGGCCGGGCTCGACTTCTAGCGGCAGATAGGTCACCTGAAGACGCGGGTCGGCCGCCTCGACGCGGTTCGCGAGTTCGAGGCTCGACAGCGCCGGGCCGGCCGTACGGGCCTGGTAGAACGATGGGTTTAGCGCCGCATCGAGTTCGTGGTCCCAGGCGATGATCGCCCCGGTCAGACCGGCGACGAACAGAAACAACGCGGTGGCGACGCCGAACCAGCGGTGCAGACGGACGAGCTGGCCTCTCATGCGCGAACCGGCCGGGCGAAGCGGAAACCCGGGGCCGAGCCAGGGCGGAAATTCAGGCGAAATATCACGATGCGAATCGTCTTGCAAATGGGAATTATTCTCATCTTATGGGCTTGTACGATCCGCTGCAAGTTTTCTGTCAGGGAAAACGCTGTCGTGTGTGGCAAGTCGTGTGTCGCAGCGCAAGGCGAAAAAAAGCGGCACCGTAGTGCCGCTTTGCTTTGCCAGCGTGGCTCAGTGTGAGCTTGAGCCGTCCGTTCTCGAATGTCCTACCCGGCGCGAGCGCCGGCTTCGATCAACCGGTTCGGCCGCGAGGCCCGCCCGCCTTATCCGCTCCTTCCGTCTTTTCTGCCCCTTCCACCGCTTACGCTCACACGAGCCGCAGATAAATCAGCTCGCGCTTGATATACGCATAGAAAATCGGCGCCGCGATCACGCCGGCAATGCCGAACGCCGCTTCCATGACGAGCATCGCGATCAGCAGTTCCCAGGCGCGCGCCTCGATCTGTCCACCGACGATCCGCGCGTTCAGGAAGTATTCGAGCTTGTGAATGAGGATCAGGAACACGAGCGACATGACCGCCGCCGGGAAGCTGACCGACAGCGCGACCGCGACGATGATCGTGTTCGAGATCAGATTGCCGATCACCGGCAGCAGCCCGACGATGAACGTCACCAGCACCAGCGTTTTCGACAGCGGCAACTGATCGTGAAAGAGCGGCAGGATCACGAGCAGGAAGATCGCGGTGAATACCGCGTTGAGCGCGGAAATCTTCACCTGCGCGAACACGATGCGGCGGAAAGCGTCGGCGAAACGCGTCACGCGCGTGACGAACGCGGTGGACAGCGGCAGCCGCTGGATATGCTTCTGCGCGCCGACCGCGATGATCGCGCCGATGATCATGCCGAGCAGCACATGCGTAAACCCGCGCGCCGCGGTCGTGCCGCCTTGCTGCAGCATGTTCGCGTGCGTGTGCATCAGTTCCGCGGCGCGCGTCTTCATCTGCTCGGTGTCGACCGGCAGATAGTTGGCGATGAACTGCGGAATCCGGCCGCGCGCCTGGTCGATCAGCTGCATGGCCTGATCGAGCAGATTCTGCACGCTCGGCACGTCGTTCTCGAAGTGCTCGATGATGCCGAGCGTGAGCCCCGTCAACGCGCCGACGATCACCGCGGAGAGGATCACCACCGCGAGCCAGCGCGCCCGCTTGCCCGACATGTGGCGCTCGATGCGCGGCGCGATCGTATGCACGAGCTGGAACACGAGCAGCCCGGCGAGCAGCGAGCCGAGCAGTTTCAGTTCGATCACCGCCCACATGGCGAACAGCATCACCACGTAGCTGCCGATTTCGACCGCCGACAGCTTCGGCAGGCTCATGTCGCTGGTCAGCCTGACCGGGCGTGGCCGCAGGTCTTGCACCCGTCCTTCGTCGCGCGCCTGATTCCGCTTGGTCATGGCTTGTTCCGTCTCCAACCCGTGAGGTGCTGCGTTACTTTGCGCTGGCGGTGCGCTTCAGAAGCGGCGCCAGATACTTGCCGGTAAAACTTGCCTTCGACTTCGCGACCTGCTCGGGCGTGCCCTGGGCGATGATCTGCCCCCCGCCCGCGCCGCCTTCGGGACCGAGATCGATGACCCAGTCCGCAGTTTTGATTACATCGAGATTATGTTCGATGATCACGACGGTATTACCCTGGTCGCGCAACCGGTGGATCACTTCCAGCAGCAGCGCGATGTCGTGAAAATGCAGGCCGGTGGTCGGTTCGTCAAGGATGTATAGCGTGCGACCGGTGTCGCGCTTGCTCAGTTCCAGCGAGAGTTTCACGCGCTGCGCCTCGCCGCCCGACAGCGTGGTGGCCGACTGGCCGAGGCGGATATAGCTGAGACCCACGTCCAGCAAGGTTTTCAGCTTGCGCGCGACGACCGGCACGGCCTTGAAGAACTCGTACGCGTGTTCGACCGTCATGTCGAGCACTTCGCTGATGTTGCAGCCCTTGTACTGGATGTCGAGCGTTTCGCGGTTGTAGCGCTTGCCGTGGCAGACGTCGCAAGGCACGTAGACGTCGGGCAGGAAGTGCATCTCGACCTTCAGCACGCCGTCGCCCTGGCACGATTCGCAGCGTCCGCCCTTCACGTTGAACGAGAAGCGGCCCGGGTCGTAGCCGCGTTCCTTGGCGGCCGGCACGCCCGCGAACAGCTCGCGGATCGGCGTGAACAGGCCCGTGTAGGTGGCCGGATTCGAGCGCGGCGTGCGGCCGATCGGCGACTGGTCGACGTTGATGACCTTGTCGAAATGCTCGAGGCCCTCGATCGACTCGTACGGCGCGGGCTCGGTGGACGAGCCGTACAGGTGATGCGAGACCGCGTGATAGAGCGTGTCGTTGATGAGCGTCGACTTGCCCGAGCCGGACACGCCGGTCACGCAGGTCAGGAGACCCACCGGCAGATCGAGCGTCACGTTGTGCAGATTGTTGCCGTGCGCCTCGACGATGCGCAGGTGCCGCTCGTCGGGCTCCTTGCGCTCGTCG
The DNA here is from genome assembly GCF_017105025.1 of Paraburkholderia sp. Ac-20336. Taxonomy (NCBI): domain Bacteria; kingdom Pseudomonadati; phylum Pseudomonadota; class Betaproteobacteria; order Burkholderiales; family Burkholderiaceae; genus Paraburkholderia; species Paraburkholderia sp. Ac-20336. Next base: position 11,512 of record NZ_JAAGPS010000118.1, read on the forward strand.
GGGAATTCGATCGTGCGCGCGCCCGACATGTACTGCCCGGTCATCGACGCCGCGTTTCGCTGCACCTCTTCGGGCGTGCCCTCGGCGATCACCATGCCGCCGTGCTCGCCCGCGCCCGGGCCCATGTCGACCACGTAGTCGGCCATGCGGATCATGTCCTCGTCGTGCTCGACGACGATCACCGAGTTGCCGAGATCGCGCAGATGCTTGAGCGTCGAGATGAGCCGGTCGTTGTCGCGCTGATGCAGGCCGATCGACGGCTCGTCGAGCACGTACATGACGCCGGTCAGGCCCGAGCCGATCTGCGAGGCGAGCCGGATGCGCTGCGCCTCGCCGCCCGAGAGCGTTTCCGCGCTGCGTTCGAGCGACAGGTAATCGAGCCCGACGTTATTGAGGAACATCAGCCGCGCGACGATTTCCTTGACCACCTTGTCGGCGATCTCGCGTTTCGAGCCTTCGAGGCGCAGCGTCTGGAAGTAGCCGAGCGCGTCGCGCAGCGGCCAGCCGCTGATCTCGAAGATGCCGCGCGCGTCCTCATCCGTGCCGATGCGCACGAAGCGCGCCTCGCGGCGCAGCCGCGTGCCCGCACAAGCCGGGCAGGGCTGGTTGTTTTGATACTTGGCGAGTTCCTCGCGCACGGCGGCCGAATCGGTTTCGCGGTAGCGCCGCTCCAGATTCGGAATGATCCCTTCGAACACGTGTTCGCGCACGGAAGTGCGGCCGCGCTCGTTGATGTAGGAGAACGGAATCTCCTGCTTGCCCGAACCGTACAGCAGGATCTTGCGGACCTTCTCCGGCAGGTCTTCGAACGCGGTGTCGATGTCGAAGTCGTAGAACGCCGCGAGGCTCTGCAGCATCTGGAAGTAGAACTGGTTGCGCCGGTCCCAGCCTTTCACCGCGCCCGCCGCGAGCGACAGCGACGGATGCGCGACCACCCGCTTCGGATCGAAGAACGTGATCTGGCCGAGGCCGTCGCATTCGGGGCACGCGCCCATCGGGTTGTTGAACGAGAACAGGCGCGGCTCCAGTTCCGGCAGCGAATACGAGCAGACCGGGCAGGCGAACTTCGAGCTGAACAGGTGCTCCTTGTCCGTATCCATTTCGAGCGCGACGGCGCGGCCGTCGGCGAGACGCAGCGCCGTTTCGAACGATTCGGCGAGGCGCTGCTTCATGTCCGGGCGCACGCGCAGACGGTCGATCACGACGTCGATCGTGTGCTTGTCGTTTTTCTTCAGCTTCGGCAGCGAGTCGACTTCGTAGATTTTCGCGGTGCCTTCGTTCGCGGTGCCGCCGCCCGAGCGCACGCGAAAGCGCACGAAGCCTTGCGCCTGCATGTCCTCGAACAGATCGGTGTGCTCGCCCTTGCGATCGCTGACGACGGGCGCGAGGATCATCAGGCGCGTTTCCTCGGGTAGCGCGAGCGCCGCGTCGACCATCTGCGAGACGCTTTGCGCTTCGAGCGGAATTTCGTGGTCGGGGCAGTAGGGCGTGCCGACGCGCGCGAACAGCAGACGCAGATAGTCGTGGATTTCGGTGACGGTGCCGACCGTCGAGCGCGGATTGTGCGAGGTCGCTTTCTGCTCGATCGAAATGGCCGGCGACAGGCCTTCGATCAGATCGACGTCGGGCTTTTCCATCAGTTGCAGGAACTGGCGCGCGTAGGCCGAGAGGCTTTCGACGTAGCGCCGCTGTCCTTCCGCATAGAGCGTGTCGAACGCCAGCGACGATTTGCCGGAGCCCGACAGCCCCGTGATGACGACGAGCTTGTGACGCGGTAGGTCGAGATTGACGTTCTTCAGGTTGTGGGTGCGAGCCCCACGAATACGGATTTGTTCCACGGATTTATTCCATGAACTGCGGAAAGAGGAGGAGGCCAAACCTGCTACTATAACGACTTTTCCAGACCGCCGTTACGGCTTCCTGACAGCGGGAACAGGGCGCGAGGGCAGGCTCGAGGTGCGCTGCAGGGCGACGGTTCGGCTCCGTGGGCTCGCCGCGCGGTGTGCCGCCCGGCTCATTCAAACAACGCTTCCGATGTCCAATCCGTCCGCCATCTCCACACGCATGAGCGCGCCCGAATTGCGCGCGACCATGTCGCTTGCCGCCATCTTCGCGTTGCGCATGCTCGGTCTCTTCATGATCATGCCGGTGTTCTCGGTTTACGCGAAGACCATCCCCGGCGGCGACAACGTGCTGCTCGTCGGCATCGCGCTCGGCGCCTACGGCGTCACGCAGTCGATGCTCTACATCTTCTACGGCTGGATTTCCGACCGGGTGGGCCGCAAGCCCGTCATCGCGACCGGCCTGCTGATCTTCGCGATCGGCAGCTTCGTCGCGGCGGGCGCGCACGACATGACGTGGATCATCGTCGGGCGGGTGATCCAGGGCATGGGCGCGGTGTCCTCGGCGGTGCTCGCGTTCATCGCCGACCTTACTTCCGAGGAGCATCGCACCAAGGCGATGGCGATGGTCGGGGGCAGCATCGGCATGTCGTTCGCGGTGGCGATCGTCGGCGCGCCGATCGTGTTCCACTGGCTTGGCATGAGCGGGCTCTTTACGCTGGTCGGCATCTTCGCGATTCTCGCGATCGGCGTGGTGCTGTGGATCGTGCCCGATGCGCCGAAGCCCGTGCACGTGCGCGCGCCGTTCGCCGAGGTGCTGCACAACGTCGAGCTGCTGCGCCTGAACTTCGGCGTGCTCGCGCTGCACGCGACGCAAACCGCGCTGTTCCTCGTCGTGCCGCGCATTCTCGAAGCGGGCGGCCTGCCGGTTGCTTCACACTGGAAAGTTTATTTGCCCGTAATGGGCCTGTCGTTCGTGATGATGGTGCCGGCGATCATCGCCGCGGAACGGCGCGGCAAGATGAAGATCGTGCTGCTTTCGGCGATCGGTCTTATCCTGATCGGCCAGTTGTTATTGGGCGTCGCACCGCATACGATTCTCAGTGTGGCGGCGATCCTCTTCGTTTACTTTCTGGGCTTCAACATTCTCGAAGCCTCGCAGCCGTCGCTGGTATCGAAACTCGCGCCCGGCACCCGCAAGGGCGCGGCGGTCGGCGTGTACAACACCACGCAGTCGATCGGGCTGGCGCTGGGCGGCGTGGTCGGCGGCTGGCTGCTGAAGGCGAACGGCGCGAGCGCGGTGTTCTTCGCCTGTTCGGGGCTCGTGTTCTGCTGGCTTATAATCGCCGCACAGATGAAACAGCCGCCGCGCAAGGCATAGCAGAGCGTATTCGGGGCATGTCCCCGGGGCACGTCCCACGCATCCAGAACTCACCCGGCGGCGGGCAGAGGCGCGTTTCCGGTCTCGGGCCTGCCGGCCATGAGATGCGAACCGCGTAGTGCCGCGCCGCCTGCAAATGGAATCAACAGGAGAAACTCATGGCATCCGTGAACAAGGTCATTCTCGTCGGCAATCTCGGAGCCGATCCGGAAGTCCGTTATCTTCCGAGCGGCGACGCAGTGGCGAACATCCGCCTTGCAACGACGGACCGCTACAAGGACAAAGCGTCCGGCGAAATGAAGGAAGCGACCGAATGGCACCGCGTGGCGTTCTTTGGCCGCCTCGCGGAAATCGTGTCGGAATATCTGAAGAAGGGCTCGTCGGTCTACCTCGAAGGGCGTATCCGCACGCGCAAGTGGCAGGCGCAGGACGGCACCGATCGCTACTCGACCGAAATCGTCGCTGAACAGATGCAGATGCTGGGCGGCCGCGGCGGCGCGTCGATGGGCGGTGGCGACGAAGGCGGCTACAGCCGTGGCGAGCCGATGGAACGTGGTGGCGGCGGCGGTGGCCGGGCGATGTCCGGTGGCGGTTCGCGTGGCGGCAGCGGCGGCGGTGGTGGCGCGAGCCGTCCGAGCGCGCCGGCTGGCGGCGGGTTCGATGAGATGGATGACGATATTCCCTTCTAAAACCTACTTCGCGTAATTTGTGTTGATTGAAGCCCGTGTGCCTTGAGCACACGGGCTTTTTCTTTACCCACGTGCCAAATTGTGACTGGATGGCGTTTTTACTCAACGACTACGTGAAAGAACGGCCCGCGCATATTCGCGTCACCCGTACTGGCTTGTGTTCGAAGAGATGAGCCGTCTATGTAAATCGCATACGGCTACACTTCTTCGCCCATTGAAAATCGCGTCATATCAAGGGCAGATAGCGTGGTGCTCTTCGAACCGTTAGAAGACTGGAACAACGGTATCGACGTGAATACCAAGGGTGTGCCTCACGGTATTGGCGCCTTCCTCTCCCGCTTTTGTCGAGCACGTTATTTCCCAAAATAATTCGATCAGTCGATCTGGAAAATAATAAAAAATAAAACCCAGAACTCCGCCAATTTCGGACACGGCTGATTCAATTTCAGTGCTGCTGCTGATAAAAAGAATTCCGAATGCGGTGCCGTTCAATCAGGCATCACCATCACAAGATTTTTTCGCGATACAGATCAGGGTTGCACGCAGAGTTGCATTAGAGCGCCGTCCGTTTGACAGCGCAATCCCCGGGTTCATGGGCACGTAGCCATCGCCGGCACGATTGCCAGAAGCGCTTGCACAGGCTAATCCCTGTGACCACATCCGTTCGATGATCGACGCTCGTTACGTCGGCCGCATTCGCAACGAAGATGGCAAGCGCATTCCAATAAAGCTCGCTCAATTAAAAAATGCAGTTATCTGTTTGCCATCTTGACAAAAGGCGAATGTCATTTCTCCTGCAATGAATATATCCCGTAATCGACCGTATAAAATTTATTTCGACAAAAATTTGAACGAAATCATGAACCAACCTTATAACTACACATATCACGCTCCAATCAATTCACCCCTGGATACCGAAGGGCTTCATGTGCTAAACGGCCGGGACGGCCTGGAAGAATTGCTCAGGCAGGCTCACAAAGACGCCGCCGCGCTTCAGGATGCCGTCTTGAGGCTGAGCGGCGAACTGCGCGCGGCGAAGATCGACGGTGAAATTGCCAACCGGAAGATCGAAGTACTCACGAGGCTGCAAGCCGAAGTCGTCGCGCTGCGCGGCGACGGCATCGGCACGGTCTCCGAACATGAACGCACCGATCAGCCCGTGGGCGCGACAGCCCGCCCGACAGCGGGAGGTACGCGAGGAGCGGGTCGCCGGGCGCGGATTCTATGGGTCGGCGTAGCGTTGCTGGTTCTGGCATCCGTCGCGCTGGTCGTTTTGCAGAAAACGAACGGGCCGTTGGTACACGACATGATGGACCGTGCGAAGACTTCGTTTCAGGGCACCGTCGATAAACCCTAGTACGCCAATCGAGCCGAGGTTTGCGTCGGCTCGTGCCGCTGCGTTTCGCGCGAGGCATCGGAAATGTCGCCTCACTTGCGCAGATGGTCGAGCGCTCCTCTGAGCGGCGCGCTCGAAATCATGATCGGCCCTGAAAAGGGCGTATCCAGATCGACGATCACGTAGATCGACGAAGCAATCGACACCGCCCCCAGCGTGATCGTGACGAGCGCGAGCGCATTACGCGGCGCGATCAGTCCGAAGCTCAGGAAAATCACGCACAGCCAGAACGTGAGCGTCGTGAAGAACGGCTGCGAGATCGAGCTGTGCGCCTCTTCGATGATTCGCCAGCGTGCGTCGACGACGCGCCGGTATTGCGTCAACGCATCCTCCAGCGTGCGTTGCTGCAGCGAATCGCGCGTGCGCAGTTGCCGCAATTGCTGTCCCACTGACGTCAGCATGTCGCCGAGCTGCTCGTTTTCGAGCGTGCCGGCGCTGTCCTGCGTGCCGACGCGCGGATAGTCGCCGCCCGGCGCCGGCTCGCCCGGCCACGTCGAGGCGATCGCCGCCGCCGTGTACTGGCGCAGCAGGCGTCGCGAGTCGTCGGTATCGTGGCCTAGCTCGCGCAGCGTCGTGTCGAATTCGATCAGCTCGGCGGCAAGGGTGCGCAGATCGTTCGCCGCAGTGTCGAAGCCCGATTTTGCCGAGGCCGTCATCAAGCCGAGCACGAGGGCGGCGAACGTCACGAGCATGCCGATCACGAGCTGGATCAGTTGCACGGTCTCGTGCGCCTTGTGCTCCTCAGGCAGCAGCGGCCGTACACCGACGCCGATGCCGGTCGCGGCCAGCAACAGCACGAACACCAGCACGGCCGAACCGATTTCCGACATACGGAGGACACTCCCGAACAGGAATTGCGTTGCGACACCTTATTGATTTATCTCAAGCCGCACGCGCCATCAAGCCGGCAAAACCATAACGTTTTCTTGCCGTCCGCCGTCGTCCCTTCATGGGGTATTCGCTTAAATTTTAATCACACGTTGTGGACCGGATCGGCGCGGCCTTGGTCGTGCGTTACGGCATCGCCGCATAGTACTTCGCGAGACTTTCGATTTCCTCGGGCGTCATTTGCCGCGCGACGTTGCGCATCTGCTCGTTGATGTCGTTATGCCGGTCGCCCGCCGCGAACGCGTGCAGCTGCGCCGCCAGATAAACCGCCGATTGCCCGCCGAGCCACGGCGCCGCGCCCTTGCGGTCGAGCTGTCCGTGGCAGGCCGCGCAGGGCGCGATATTGCGCTCGGGATCGCCCTGCATCGCGAGCCGCACCGCGTTCGCATCGGGCTCCGCGCCGGCGCGCGAAGTTGACGATGTCGCTTCGGCGCGCGGCAGCGAAGCATAGTAAGCGGCCAGATCGTGCAGATCCTGCTCGCTGCGCGGCGCGATGATCGCCTGCATCACCGCGCTCAGGCGCTGGCCGCTCTGATAGTCGCGCAACTCCTTGTAGATCACGTCGGCGTATTGCCCCGCGAGCGCGGGCGCCGTGACCGGCGGTGTACCGGACACGCCGTGGCACATCGAGCAGTTCTGCGTCGCGATCGTCGCGCCGCGGCCGATCGAATCCGCCGCCGCATGCGTGACTCGCTGCGGCGGCAGCACGACCACTTCACTGGGCACCGTTGCCGGGACGCTCTTGTCGCCGCCGTACCAGCTCGACGGCACGCCCGCCGCGCCGCAGATGCGCGCCCAAAGATCGAGGCCGCCGAACGCCGTGCTCGCCGACGGCAGCCAGACGAAGCCGATCAGTATCGCGACGATCGCAATTGCGATCGTGCCGCCCACGCTCCATGTGAACCATGGATTGCGCAAGCTGAAGACGCGTTCCTCGTTCATCGCTGCGCTCCGATGACGACCGCCGGCACCGAAGTCTGCGGCAGCCTGAGCAGTTGCAGGATCGGCACGCTGTAGTTGACGACCGTGAGCCCGATCATCAGCGAGACCCACAGGCCGAAGCCGTTGAGCGCGACCGGCACGCGCTCGACCGGATGCGCGGCGGTCGCGAAACGGAATGCTTGCGGTTCGGTCGCGGGCCCGAACTGCGACTTCGCGAGGATATAGATGAACAGCCCCCCCGAGACGAGCAGGATCAGCCCGCCGACCGCCGACATGCCGACCCAGAACGCCTGCCCCTGCATGCCCGGCATGCTGTAGTCGTAATAGGCCATGCGGCGCGGCGCGCCGAGCAGGCCGACGTAGTGCCACGGCAGTGTCACGACCATCATGCCGATGAACCACAGCCACAACTGCGTGCGTACGAGCTTCGCCGAGCAGATCGCGCGGCCGGTCAATTGCGGCCACAGTTCATACGCGATCGCGAAGTACATGATGACGATCGCGCCGCCGAAGATCAGGTGGAAGTGCCCGGTCACCCACTGCGTGTTGTGCACGGTCGAGTTCAGCTGATAGCTCATGTTGATGAGCCCGCCCGCGCCGCCGAAGCCGAGCATCACGAACGAGAACGCGATCACGAGCATCATCGGATTGCGCCACGGCAGCGCCGTGAGCCAGCCGAACGCTCCCTTGCCGCCGCGCAGCCGGCCCGCGATTTCGACCGACGCGCAGATCGTGAACACGGTCAGCAGCGTCGGCACCGACACCATGCCGGTGAACACCGCGTGCAGGAACTTGAAGCCCGCGCCGACCTGCGGATCGGCGAACAGATGGTGGATGCCGATCGGCATCGCGAACACGAGGAACAGGATGAACGACACGCGTGCCATCGAGTCGCTGTAGAGCCGTCCGCCGATCGCGCGCGGCACCAGCGTGTAGTACGCGATATACGCCGGGATCAGCCAGAAGTAGACGATCGCATGTAGCGTCCACGAGAACAGGATGCGCGCGAGGCCGGCGTCGATCGTCTTCGTGAGGCCGAAGGCGACCGGCAGGATCTGGAACAGGATTTCGAGCGCCGCGCCGACCGCGGTCCACGCCCACAGATACGCGCCCGCCACGTTGGCGAACATCGCGAGCGGCACCGGCTTGCCCGGATTGGCGCGCTTCCAGATGCGCAGGTTCACGTGCATCAGCGCGACCCAGATCCACGAGCCGATCACCACGAGCACCACGCCGAGGTAGTAGAACGGACTACCGATCATCGGCGGATAGAACGTGTAGAGCACCGAGGCCTCGCCGAGCGCGACCGGCACCATCGCCATGACCGCGCCGACGAGCAGGATGAAGAACGCGGCCCATGCCCACTTGAGGCCCGCGAGGCGCTGCGCGAGCGCAAGCTCGACGATCGCGTAGCCGAAGCCCATCGCGACGAGCGTCGGCAGCGCGTAGGCCATCACGGTGCCGTGCGCGGTCACCGAGCGGTAGTACAGCTCGGGGTCGCCGACCCACGGCAGGAACGGGCTGCGCGCGAGCATCTGCCAGGCGCCGAGCACGAGCGCGACGAGGAACAGCACGAAGGCGAGCCAGAAATGCGCGAGAACGAGTCGCTTAGCGTGAAACACAGCTGAGTCTCCGTGATTGTCGGGCCTGCTCGAAGAAGGCGGCTTTGTCGATCACTTTCACGTGCGCCCACATGGTCTGATGGCCGAAGCCGCAGAACTCGTGACACGGCATCGCGTGGTCGGCGGGATGGTCGAAATAGGTGTTCAGCGTCGAGACGTAGCCGGGCACGATCATCGTGTTGATGTTGGTGTCGTTCACGAGCAGGCCGTGCACGACGTCGGCGCTCGTCGTGCGGATCGTGACCGGCGTGTCGGCGGGCACGAGCAGGCACTGCGGCGTGAACGAGTATTGCTGCGCGACGAAGCGCACGATCACCGAGCCGTCGGGCTGGACCGCGCTGCCGAGATTGTCCTCGACGAATTCGCCGGACAGTTGCAGCCGCGCGGGATCGATCGTCTCGACGCGCGAGGGCGGCATCATCGCCCAGTGCACGCCGGAGAACACGATCACGGCGAGCAGCAGCACGATCAGCGCGCTGGCGAAGATGGCCCAGCGGCGCTCGGCGCGTAACGCGACCGCATGGCCGCTATGGGGTTGATGGCTCGATTCGGTCGACATCGTCAGTGGATGATGCCGCGCGGCAGGAACACCAGAAAGTAGAAGCCGAACCAGATCGCGATGACGATCAGCGTCGCGACGCCGGCGAGCGCGATCGCGCCATGCGGACCGGCGGCGACGATGCGCTCGACTTCGGCGTCGGTGGGCGGCGCGTCGTGGGTGTCGTTCGCTTCCATCTTGCGGTTTTCTCCGTGTTGTCCGGGGCGGCGCGTCAATGCAGCGGCGCGTTGCGCAACGCGTTGACCTCGCGGGCCGTCACCGGCAGCCCGTGATTGCCCCACGCGGTGCGGATAAAGGTGACGACGGCGGCCGCCTCGGTGTCGTTCAGCTCCTGGCCGAACGGCGGCATGCCGTAGGGCTCCGGATTGCGCTTCGTGCCGGGCGGGAAGCCGCCGTTGAGCACGATGCGGATCGGGTTGACGGCCGAATCCATTTCGATCGACTGGTTGCCCGCGAGCGGCGGATAGTGCGGCAGTTGTCCCTCGCCGTTGGCGCCGTGGCAGAGCGCGCATTTGTCCGCGTAGATCTGCTTGCCGAGCGCGAACACCTGCGCGTCGGGCGTCGCGCTCGGGCCGCTCTTGCGGCCGCGATTGTCGGGCAGCGACTTCAGATAGACGGCCATCGCGCGGATGTCGTCGTCCGACAGATACTGCAGGCTGTGATAGGTGACTTCGGCCATCGGACCGTAGACCGCGCCGCGCTTCGAAATGCCGGCCTGCAGCAGATCGACGATGTCCTCGATGCTCCAGTCGCCGAGGCCGCCGTCCTTGTCGGACGTGAGCGACGGCGCGTACCAGTTCTGCACCGGAATCAGCCCGCCCGCGAACTGCTCGCGCTGCGACGAGCCGCCGAGCATGTTGATGCGCGTATGGCACATCGAGCAGTGTCCGAGCCCTTCGACGAGATACGCGCCCCGGTTCCACTCGACCGACTGGGCCGGATCGGGTTTGAACTCGCCCTCGTGGAAATACAGCGTGCGCCAGCCGTACAGCAGCTCGCGCTGGTTGAACGGAAAGCGCAGCGTGTGCTTGCGGTTAGGTTCGCGCACCGGCTCGACGGTTCTCAGGAATGCGAAGATCGCATCCGAGTCTTCGCGCGTGACCTTCGTGTATTGCGCAATCGGCATGGCCGGATAGATCAGCGTGCCGTCGGGCTTGCGGCCCGTGCGCATCATCTTGAAGAAGGCGTCCTCGCTCCACGTGCCGATGCCGTATTGCGGATCGGGCGTGATGTTCGGCGAATAGAGCGTGCCGAACGGCGTGTCCATCGCGAGGCCGCCCGCGAACAGCTTGCCGCGCGGCGCGGTGTGGCAGGCGATGCAGTCGCCGGCGCGCGCCAGATACTCGCCGCGCTTGACGAGGTCGGAGCGGGGGGCGGCGGTGGGTGTGGTGACCGCGGTGGTTGCGGTTGTCGTTGCGTTGGCGGCGGCGGGCGTGGCTTGCGGCGCCGCGGCATGGGCCGTGGTGATCAACGGCATGGCCGGCAGATCGACAAGCAGGCCAGCGCCGCTCGCGATGAGGCCAGCTGCCAGCGAGCCGGCCGCGAGCGATCTCATTGTGTGGCGCGGCTTGCCAAGGCGCGTGACGAAACGCGGAATGGAACTCGACCCGGAAGAACTCAACCCGGATCTCACACCACGATCCGAGCCGAAGCCCAGCCTCGCACCCAGCGAGATCGGAAGAGCGTCGTGGAGGGAAAGCGTGTGAATGAGGGTGTAGTTCGAGGTTGTCGGGATGTCAGTTGAAAAAAAAATTACAACA
>NZ_JAAGPS010000119.1:0-21877 GCF_017105025.1 Paraburkholderia sp. Ac-20336
TACCGCGCCGCTCGTCGACGCCGCGCCACCGGGCGGCGCGACGCGCAGCACCTGGCCGACCTCGATGCTGTCGGGATTGGTCAGGTTGTTCCAGCGGGCGATGCTCTGCACCGACTGCCGGTTGCTGCGCGCGATTTTCGACAGCGTATCGCCCCGTTCGACCCGGTAGTAGCCCGGCCCGACCGGCGCGGACCCGCACGCGGCGAGCAGCGCCAGCAACGACGCACAGGCGAGTCGTTTGATTCTTGTTGTTTCCAGCATTGGACCTCGCAAAGCGCTGCCGCGCGCCGATCCCGATCACGCGGCAGAGGAGACAAAGCGTCTGATTCTAACGGTTTTGCCGTGCGGCACGCCAAATGGCAGTGTGGGTACCACCGCCGCGTAACGTTGCGGGCGGTGCTGCATCGTTACCTCGACGGGTCGTGAAACGCCACATTCTCAGCGCGTTTTCTCGACGTGAATACGCAGCGCCGCCGTTTCGGTTTGACCCGCTTCGAGCCAGCGCAGGCCCATGCCGTTATGGATCGCGTCGGGCAACCCGAGCCACGGCTCGACGCAGTAGAAATCCGACTGCGGCGTCTCGGTCCACGTCGTCACACAGTACCAGGGCACCGAGCCCGGCCGCCGCAGATCGATCGTGATGACGCGCTCGAGGCCCGGCGCGACGAGCCGCACTGTCTGATCGGGCGTGCCGCTCAGACAGTGGAAGCGGTCGTGGATGCGTGCTTCGTCGAGCGTGTAGCGCGGCTCGCCCGGTTCGGCGGCGCTGATCGAGCCGTCCTCGAGCTGGCGATGCCGCACGGTGGGCGGCAGCTCGATCGTGGTCGCGCCGCGCTGCGTGTGCGGCAGCGTGAAGTAGAAATGATGGCCGGCGTAGTAGGGCAGGCGCGTCTTGCCGGTATTGGTGGTGGTGAGCGTCACGTCGAGCGTGCGCGCGTCGGCGAGACTGTAGGCCGCTTCGAAACGGAAGCCGAACGGGTAGAAGCCGCGGGTCGCCTCGCTGTCCTCGAGGACCATGCGCAGGCCCGCGCCATGCACGTCGGCGTGCGCCTCGAACGGCAGGTCGCGCGCGAAGCCGTGCATCGGCAGCTCGCGCACCGTGCCTTGCGCATCGCGCCAGTAGCCGATCTTGCCGTCGACGCGATGCCGGCCGAGGAACGGAAAGAGTAGCGGATTGCCGCCGCGAATCCGCGCGGGCACGCTCCAGTCGGCGTGCTCGGGCCAGTGGATCACCTCTTCGCCGTCGATCGTCCACGACAGCAGACGGCCGCCGGCTTGCGGCGAAAAACGGAGCACCGAGGTGTCCTGGGCGATCTCGAGAATGTCCTGTTCCGGGGAGAGAGGCATGGTCAATGAGTGGCTCGATAAGGTTGAAAGTCGCACGGGCGAGACAGCGATTTTGCGCTGCTTTGCGCTACGGGGAAACCCTTCCCGGGAAATTGCGGGTGTCGGAAAAGCGTAAACCTTGCCGATAATCGTCAAATCGCCCTGTAGATTCGACTTCCGGGGCGCGATCGGCTCAGGAGGCTTTATGGATCTCGCGATGGCAATGGGCGTGGCCTTGTTCGGCATGTTCACGGCAAGCACCTACTACTTCTTCCACTCGCTCGGCCGCTGATTCGGCGCGCCCGTTCGGTTCCGATCGACGCCCGCGGCGGATCGGCTGCCCGGAAGAGTTGCGGCTCGAAGCCGCCCGCTCGCGCGCGGTTTGCGCAAGTTCGATCGAAACGCGTCCTCGCTGACCGAACGCTGTCATCCGCAACGCGTAGCATCACCCACGCAGTATCGCGCCCGCATCGACGTGTCCCGGTACATAGCCCGCGACCTTGCCGCGGCGTAACAACGGTTTCGAGTTGTGACGCAGCGCGCCAATATTTCCTCGAATGTGGCCTGAACGCTTGGCGCTGACCTGGCAGCCAGGCATAATCGGTGCGCTTTTGATGCGCCGGTGTTATTTTTTGTGCGGCGCGCCGTTCCCCGACATTTTCCTTACAAGGACCGCCGCGTGAACCTGTCGTTTCTGATCTTTCTGAGCGTGCTGCAAGGCGTCACCGAACTGTTTCCGGTGAGCAGCCTCGGCCACACGCTGCTCGTGCCCGCGCTGTTCGGCATGCATATCGACAAGCATGCACCGCAATTGTTGCCGTTCCTCGTGGCGCTCCATCTCGGCACGGCCTTTGCGCTGCTGTGGTATTTCCGCAAGCGCTGGTGCTCGCTCGTGCGCGGCTTCTTCGCCTCGCTCGGTGGCCGCAGCAACGACGACGGCCACATGATGTGGGCGCTCATCATCGGCACGATTCCGGCGGGTCTCGTCGGACTGCTGCTCGAAAAACGGCTCGAGCGGATTTTTCATGATTTGCGGATCGTCGCGATCGCGCTGATCGTCAATGGCGTGCTGCTGTGGTTCGGCGATCGTCTGCAGCGCGCGCGCGCGCTGCAGACGCCGGAGAAGCTGACGTTCCGCCAGGCGTTTTTCGTCGGTCTTGCGCAGATCGGCGCGCTGATTCCGGGCTTCTCGCGCAGCGGTCTCACGATGATCGCCGGCAACGCGGCCGGCCTCACTGCCGAAAAGGCCGCCGAGTTCTCGTTCCTGCTCGGCACGCCGATCATTTTCGCGGCCGGCGTGCTCGAATTGCCGAAGCTGTTCCATGCGCCGAGCCAACTCGCGGACGCGCTGCTCGGCGGCGTGCTGACCGCGATCGCCGCGTATCTGAGCGTGCGTTTCCTGATGAGCTACTTCGAGGGCCGCGGGCGTCTTGCGTCGTTCGGCGCGTACTGCGCGATCGCAGGGGTTCTGTTCCTCGGCTGGTTCATGCTGCATCCGCAGCCGGTGTAATGGCGGCGCGGGGCGATCGGTTATAATCCGGGCCCTGCGCGGGCGGCGGGCAGTGCTTCGTTCAATGTCGACGGCGCGGAATCGCGTGGCGCAGGCGGAGCGGAATTCGCGGTCTTTTGCCCGCTCGGTTAGAATTTCGCTTGATAGGGAACCGGCGGCACCCATGCGGGCGCGGGTTTCACGCAGAGATCAATCACTACGGCAGTAGCTCAGCTGGATAGAGCATCGGCCTTCTAAGCCGAGGGTCGGGGGTTCGAGCCCCTCCTGCCGTACCAGTAAAATCAAGCATTTAGCCCGGTTTCGATAGCCGGGCTTTTTGCTTTCTGGATTTTGTGTCGGCGTCATGTAGGCATTGCCGGTCAATGCGCCGCTTTGGCTTCGCTCGCTTGCGGCTCGACTACGGCAATGTTGCTCGTCGATACGAAGTCGCCGCGATAGTCGAGCTCGGTCGTTAGCCAAACCTTGGTTCCGATAGGGAGTACGACGGCCGTTGCATCCTCGAAATCTGCTCCCGGGTCAAAATCATAGCCGTCCTTTGGCAACAAATTGACCGTCATCGAAAAGCCCTTCGGATCGACGTTGTCGTTGGGATCGATAATGCTGCCTTTGTCCGCACCCTTAGGCAGTTCCTTGATCATTAGCTTGAACGCATCATTTGGCGGATTGAGGGATACCTTGCTATTACGAGGATTTCTTGAGCGGACATGGACGACCAGCAACGCTAAGTTGTCGTGGTACGGAATCACCTCGGTCGAGATATTGAGGTTGATGGTCCAATCCGACGCGCCTGATACGGCGAACAGATAGTAGGCCCACAGCCCGCCGATCAGCAGCATGATAGTTGGGCCCCACTTTGAAACGGGGTCGCCCATTCGCCCTAGCCAAGAGAAAAACATCTTTGCCCGCTCGGTACCGGATGTCGCGAAGCGTTTGATTTTTGACTCCATTGTTCACTCCGTCCCAAGGGGAACGCCGGAGATTGTGGCACTGCACTGAGCGACAGTCGATACCGGGATATTTACGCTGCACCCTGTTCAACGCGGGGGCGGTTCGCTTTCCGGCGCGGCGACGTGATACAGCTATGGGAAGTGAACCCGCATCGTCACTCGGAAACCGTAAGCCTGTTCAGGCGATGGGCGGCAAAGCATAGCGGCAAGCGGGAAGACAACGATCCGCCGCCTGACTGATCAGGCATCGACGCCCGCGTTATCGTCTTCGCCGGGTTCGCGAAGTTCGATGATGCCGGGCGTCGACGCTTCAAGTTCACGTTCTTCGCCCGGTTCAAGTCGCGAATCGTTGATGGTGTCGCCGTCGACGATGAGGTGGATCGGCGCGCGGCCATCGTTGTACACGTTGGTTTGCCTTTGCATGTTCTCCATCAGGGGTTAGCCCTCGGCGGGCGAAGATTCGGAGTTGTCTGATTGCGGCGCGCGCGGCGCACATTGACCCTTCATCAATACATAGGGTTCATGTCACGGGATCGAAAAAGGAACGGCGGCACGCGCGACGTATGGTGAAGAAGGCCCGCCGCCTGTGCGCTTCAATCGAGGTCATCGCTAACGCGGTCGTGAGTTCGACGGCCAGCGAGAAGACGAAAAGCATCGCCGCGTCGGTCGCTTACGTCGCTGCCATCGCGCGCGACGACCTGGCGGCATTGCGGAACGCGCTCTAAGGGGTTACCGGCCTTGAAAGTGAGGGAGTTTGTTGAGCAGGCTTGCGAAGGCCTGCTTGATCGGCGCGGGGTGGTGCTCACCGGCACAGGGAACCCGCTGCATAGCGGGGTCCCTGACTGATGCCAGGTGCCTGAAAATGGAGCAAATGAAACAGAAAAACAGTTGGGCGGATTTGTTGGACGAGGAAGAGTGCCTGGGTTGTCGCATTATCTATTCGATCTTTTCCAACTTCCCGCCGATGCCATCGGCACGGGCTTATAACGTCGAGACCGGCGAGTTCTTTCCGTTTGACCGAATGCGCTCGCTGCCAAACGGTTACGAAATGGCTAAAGCCCTGGGCATCGCATGGACGTGCAATTGTCGCGGACGCAGGCGCGCGCAACTGCCAGCCGGTGCGGATGTGCTAGGGTCTCCCTACGGCAACAGCCCGCGCAAGCCACAGAATCTTGGCGATGCACAGTCGTTCGAATACACGTCGGACGTGATGAGCGACGACGTGTGGGAGCTAGCGGCAAGCGACCGGGGCAGCATGTATGCTTGTGACATCATATCCGCCGAATGCAGGGGATCTATCCTGCGAGAATTTCCTAGCCAATACCTGAATTCAAGCCTTAACGATATACAAGGAGACGCGCGCGTTGGCGTAAAGGCCGCGCGCAAAGCGTTGAAACTGCTCAACGACAGCCGCTTCAAGAAATAGGAGTCACTGATGAATCACCCACTGTTCGATCTGCTCGCGCGGCTTGATGAAGCCAAGATCAGCTATACCCTTGCGCGCTATCGCCCCGACACGGTTCAGGTAAGGGTTACTGTCGTCGGACAGCGCATCGAAATAGACGTATTCGCCGATGGCCGCGTCGATGTGTCCCGTTTCGTCGGTAACGAGGATATTGAAGGGGGCTCGGAGTTGATCGGCTCCATCATCGCCGCTGGATCATGATTCACAATTTGAGCCCGGAACCTCGGCGATGGCCCGCACGTGCAGTACGCCGAGGGCACACAAACCCCGCGCAAGGTGCTACCTGGAATTGCGGCCCCGCCTCCAAATTACGACCAGGCAGCCAATGGACTGGACACAGCCCAAGCCCCCTACTGAGTAACGGGTGTTCGCTACAAACCCACATGCTTTCACGACTACGGCGACTGAGGGACGAGTATGACAATCGAACGTCTTGCATCGGCAAGTTTCACGATAGGTGGCGATCATGTCGTGCCGGAATGGTGGACGCGGTATTTTGGCGTGACACCGAATCGAACCAGGACAAAGGGCGAACGCTATCGGTATCCATCAGGGAAGCTCAGCACCCGGCCTGCGACGTTCGGTTATTGGGCAGTACAGAGCGAAAGTGCGGTTCGCAGCGATCAACTCGCGCCGCATCTTCGCTATCTGGTTCAACGATTGGCGCTACCTCGACAGGACTTGAAGGCGTGTATTGAACGCGCGGGCGCGAAAATGCGGTTTTTCTGCTATTGGGTCAATGAGTCCGGCGACCGTGTGCCTGACGTACCCGATGACATCCGCACGATGATGGAAGCCCTCGGCGGGACCATCGAGATTGATGAATATCGATAAAGCATCGCGCGCCTCATCACAGCAAATCGGCAAGCGAGGATCAGTGTCGAGGTTACTGATATGCCCAACCCACCCCCGAAGCGCTCGTTCGTCGTGTCATTCGATGAAGAGCAGGACAAGCTCACCGTGTGCTCATTGAATGATGCGGACCTTGCGCCGTTTCTGAACCGTGCCCTGAGAGCAGATTGGCCGCTGGCAGACGTCAATCATGAACTGACGGACGATGTTGCCCGGCGGCTAGGGGCGGCAGCGTTGACCGTGCTGTCGGTCTATCATCCGGCATTGAAGCCCATGCTGAAGGTCAAGATAGAGTCGCCCCCTACTGAGTGACAGCACGCCCAATTCATTGCGCAAGAGCGGGGGCAGTGTCGCGGGTTTCGATCTCGCGTTCTTCGCCCCGTTCGAGCGTCGAGTCGTTTACGTTGTCGCTGTCCATGATGACGCGGATCGGCGCGCGGCCATCGTTGTACACGTTGGTTTGCCTTTGCATGTTCTGCATCAGGGGTTAGCCCTTCAGCGGGCAAATTCGGAGTTATCTGATAGCGCGCGACCGGCCCGCGCGCTTACGGTGAACGTTTTCAACCAGTCCTGAAAATGGAGCAAATGAAACAGGAAAACGGTGGGGCGGATCGGTTGGACCAGAAAGAGTGTCTGGGTTGTCGCATTATCTATTCGATCTTTTCCAACTTCCCGCCGATGCCATCGGCACGGGCTTATAACGTCGAGACCGGCGAGTTCTTTCCGTTTGACCGGCTGCGCTCGCTGCCAACCGGTTACGAGATGGCCGAAGCCCTGGGCATCGCATGGACGTGAGATTGTCGCGGACGCTCACGAACCCCGCCGCAGAACCTCGGCCGTGCGCAGTCGTTCGAATACACACCGGACGCGCCCAGCGGCGATGCTGAACAAGTAGCCGGAACGACGAATGAAAAGTACGCCAGGAAAATGTTCGGCTACGATAGTTCAACATTCCGGGACATGATTCATAGATTCAAGGACGATAATGGTTTTAGTCCAAAGGACGACCTCGAATTTGAGAAAAACGGCGATGTGTATTTTAACGGCGAATATGTTGATAATTTCCATGCCTACAACAATTGAGAGATATGTATGACAAAAGAACGGCTTGCATCGGCGAGTTTTACCATAACAGGGGATTATGTCGTACCTGAATGGTGGACACAGTATTTCGGCGTAACACCAGATAAAGCCGCAATGAAGGGCGAACCGCTCCGTGACCCGACCGGACAAAACCGCGATTTGAAGCGACGAACGGGTATTTGGTCAATCAAAAGCGAAAAGGCCGTCGATAGTGACAAGCTGGAACCGCATCTTCGCTATCTGGTTCAACGCTTGGGATTGCCACGGCACGACATGAAGGTGCACATTGAAAACATCAGGGCGAAAGTTAGATTTTTCTGTTACTGGGTCAATGAAAGTGGCGACCGCGTGCCCGATGTACCCGATGATATCCGCACGATGATGGAAGCGATGGGTGGCACGGTCGAGATTGATGAATATCGGTAGAGTATCGCGCGACGAGCATCGCGCGCCTCATCACAGCAAATCGGCAAGCGAGAGCTTGCCGTTCTGATCAACCATCATGCGTTTCCCATGCGTTTCCCATGTGCCTGCCCATCGAGCAGGGTGAAATAGTCCTCATCGGTGAGCGGCACATGCGGCACGTTTTCCGGTGGTTCGCTCACGTCGCTAACGGTGGCACGATAACGGCGCTGTTCGACGTCAAAAAGAATACGTCACGATAAGAGCCGCGCAACGAGTGCAAACGTTGATCAGTTCAATGAGTACCGCAATCTTTCCCCCGGCTCACTGTTCATTTTGGTCGCGATGGACCAGACGAAAATTCAATTAGGCTTCGCAGACCTGGCTGCTGTTGCGACCTGGTTTTTGAGCCTGAATGACGTGCCTGTCCCGGGAAAGATGAAAACAGCAACGGAAGGTACTTCTGTCATGTCTATTTTCTTTCGTAGCGTAATCAGGAAACGCTTCCCGAAGCGGGTTCCTGGTTTGACAGTGTTCACTTGAGTTACCAGGAGAATTCGCTATACAAGAAGCCTTGGCGCGTGGATTGGCCGTGCTATTCCAGTAGCGGACCTTGTATTTATGGGCTATGACGCCACGCTCATCATGTACCGCACAGTAAAGCGCTATAACGCGTTAGTTAAACCGGAGGACAGGCTTGGCCAATGATCCACAATGGGATGCGCTCCTTGCCTTCACGCGTGAAGAGGTTGGCGCGCCCTGGTGGGGCAAGGCAATCACGCTCACGCTGTCGACAAGCATCAATGACGATCTGGGCATCGACCGTGACGATGCAGTTGAGTTCATGCAGAAGTTCTTTGACCGGTTCAATGTCGCGGGCATGGAAAACTTCCCCCTTCATCGTTACTTCGGCCCCGAAGGCAATGCGCTTCTTGCCCTGCTCCTCGTTCCGATGCTTGTCGTGGCTTTCGTCAGTTTCGTGCTCAGGCGTAAGCCAGGAAACCTGTTACCCCGTAAGCCCACGTTGACTCTCGGCATGCTGCTCGATGCGATACGCGTGGGCCGATGGGATACCAAAGCCATTGAACGCGCGCGCAAGCCGCGCATTTAGCCTTTTGTCAGATTCGAAGGGAGCAACATGAAACACCGTGAGGCTACCGAGCCCCTCCTGCCGTACCCGTCAATCAGGCGCCGAGCCCGGTCATGTCGACCGCGCTTTTTGCTTTCTGGCGTCCGCGCAGCCACGGTGATCGCCACGCAGTCTCCCGAGGCGTGCATGCTATGCTTTTGAGGTCAGGATCAAAAGCCGCCGCGCGCGTGAGCGCCACACATACTTTCGAGGAGAACCCGTTATGTCGATGCGAACCCGTGTGTTGTTCCAACTGAGTGCCGCGAGCCTGCTGCTCGGCGCCGCCGTCGGCGCGCAAGCGGCGAACCTCGGTTTTCTGAACGATACGCCGATCACCTACATGAAGCAGCGCGACGTCGACTCGATCAAGCACGCGGTCGTCAGCGCGCTCGACGAGAAGAAGGACGGCGAGAGCCTCACGTGGGTCAACGAGGGCACCGGCAACAGCGTGAAGATCGACGCGAACATCACGGTGGACAGCACCTCGACCGACGGCGGGCGCACCTGCCGCAGCCTTGTCGTCGCGCTCAATGCGAAGGGGCAATCGATGAATCTGCGTCCGAACTTCTGCAAGGAAGGTGGCGCCTGGAAACTGCAGAAGCGCTGAGCATGCGCGAGATGACGGTGGCGCGGCGCCGTGCGGTCGCGGCGCGTCATGGCGCTGAGCAGGCAGGCAGCGGGGTGGCCGGGGTGCGGCGGTGAGCCCGCGCATCGTGTCGTGCGGAATCGTGCTGCTCGACCCGCACGGCCGCGTGCTGCTCGCGCATGCCACCGAAACGTCGCACTGGGACATCCCGAAAGGACACGGCGAGGAAGGCGAATCGCCCGACGTCACGGCGTTGCGCGAGATGGTCGAGGAGACCGGCATCGCGCTCGGGCCCGAACGCCTGAAGGATTTGGGCCTGTTCGTCTATCGGCGCGACAAGGACCTGCATCTGTTCGCCGCGCGCGCGAGCGCCGGCGAATTCGATCTGAGCGCCTGCATCTGCACGTCGATGTTTCCGCGCCGCTCGGACGGTACGCTGATCCCCGAAATGGATGCGTATCGCTGGGCGTCGATCGAGGAAATCCCGCGCTATGCGAGCCGCAGCCTCACGCGTCTGTTCGAGACGACGCTGTCGCTCGCGGAGCTGCATCGCTCGCTATGAGCCGCCTATGCGCGACGGATGACCCGCGCGCCCGGTCTGAACCCGGCCCTAATCGAGCGCGCGGTCGTTCGGATGCGCGAACAGCGCGCGGTTCGCGTCCGAGAGCGGGAAATTGATGTTGATGCCAAGCGGCGGAATCGGCTGGGTGAACCACTGCCTGTACAGACGTTCCGCGTCGCCCGAGGTCTGCGTGCGCGCGATGACGCGGTTCACGAGATTGCGGAACGGCTCGTCGCCTTTGCGGAACATGCACGCGTAGACTTCGTAGCCGAGCGGCGTGCCCGTCACGATGAAATCGCCGGGATGCGGATCGGCCGCCTTGAAGCCGTACAGGATCGGCTCGTCCATCACGAAAGCCGCCACGCGACCTTCCTTGAGCGCGGTGAACGCTTCCTGATGATCGCGCGCGCTCACGATGCGCATGTTCAACTGCTTGTCGGTATTGAGGCTGCGCAGCAGACGCTCGTCGGACGTGCCCGCCGTCGTCACGACCGGCTTCGCGGCCAGGTCCGCGAAATCGCTGATGCCGCTGTTCCTGCGCGCGATCATGCGTACCGCGTACTGGAAGAAGCTGTTCGAGAAGGCGGCGACGTTTTCGCGCTCGATCGTATGCGTGGTCGAGCCGCATTCGAGATCGATCTGGTTGTTCATCAGCATCGGCGTGCGGTTCGCCGAGGTCACGGTGACTTCGTGAACCCGCAGTTGCGGCATGCCGAGCGTCTTCCTGATTTCGTCGACGATCTGCAGCGCGATCGTCTGCGAGTAGCCGACCGTGTGCTTGCCGTCGAAATACGAGAACGGAATCGAGGCTTCGCGCACGCCCAGCAGGACCACGCCGTCGTCGTGGATTTTTTTCAGCGTGCCGGTGAGTTCGTCCGCGTGGGCCGGACCGCCGAATGCGAGCGCCGTGCATGCGGCCAGTGCCGCGAGCGCGCCGCGCGTGAAGCGCGGGCGGTGTGTGATTGGAACCGTCTTCCCAGGACCTGCCTCGCGGCGGGCTGCAATTTTCATCGGATCTCCCGGACCGGCACGTTCGGGCGAGCGTGCAGTGAGTGTCGATCGAACATCATGCAACCATCATGCAACGAAAAGGCGTGCATCCCGTGGACAGGGATGCACGCCGCATGCAGCCTGGCGCATCGAGCCGACGTCGACATGCTCGGGCAGGCGCGCTTAAGACCCGCTTAAGTCCGGAGCGTCCGTTATGCCTGTGATGCCGCGAACGCGACGCTCAAGCTTAACACCAGCTTACGCCGGCTTGCCCCAACTGTCGCGCAGACTGACGATACGGTTGAAGACGGGCTTACCCGGCTGCGAATCGACGCGGTCGGCGACGAAATAGCCGTGGCGCTCGAACTGGTAGCGCTGTTCCGGCAAGGCATGGCGCGCGCCCGTTTCGAGGTAGGCCTGCACGACGCGCTTCGAGTCCGGGTTCAGCGCTTCGAGGAAGTCGCGCCCGCCCGCGTCCGGTTGCGGCTCCTTGAAGAGCCGGTCGTAGATGCGCACTTCGGCCGGGCAGGCCGCTGCCGCGCTGACCCAGTGGATGTTGCCCTTGACCTTGTAGTTGTTCGCGCCTTCGGTGCCCGATTTGCTGTCCGGGAAGTAGTTGCAGTGCACCGCGACGATGTTGCCGTGCTCGTCCTTGTCCGCGTGCGTGCATTCGATCACGTAGCCGTAGCGCAGGCGCACCCTGTTGCCCGGGAACAGGCGGAAGTAGCCCTTCGGCGGCGTCTCCGTGAAGTCATCGCGCTCGATCCACAGTTCGCGCGAAATCGGAAACTCGCGCACGCCGTGTTCCGGGTGATGCGGATGCACGGGCGCGCTGCACGGCTCGGTGAGATTCTCGGGGAAGTTGTCGATGATGAGCTTGACCGGATCGAGCACGGCGACGGTGCGCGGCGCCTTCGCGTCGAGGTCGTCGCGCAGCGCGCCTTCGAACACGCTCATGTCGATCCACGAGTCGACCTTGGTCACGCCGATGCGTTCGCAGAACAGCTGGATCGACTCGGGCGTGAAGCCGCGCCGCCGCACGCCGACGATCGTCGGCATGCGCGGGTCGTCCCAGCCGTCCACGTGACCTTCGTTGACGAGTTGCAGCAGCTTGCGTTTGCTCGTGATCGCGTAGGTCAGGTTCAGGCGCGAAAACTCGATTTGCTGCGGCAGCGGACGCCTGAAGATACCGGCTTCGGCGAGTTCGTTGAGAATCCAGTCGTAGAGCGGCCGATGGTCTTCGAACTCGAGCGTGCACAGCGAATGCGTGATGTTTTCGAGCGCGTCCGAGATGCAGTGCGTGTAGTCGTACATCGGGTACACGCACCAGGCGTCGCCGGTGCGGTAGTGATGCGCGAAACGGATGCGGTAGATGACCGGGTCGCGCATGTTGAAGTTCGGCGAGCTCATGTCGATCTTCGCGCGCAGCACGTGCTCGCCTTCCTTGAACTCGCCCGCCTTCATGCGGCGGAACAGGTCGAGGTTCTCCTCGACCGGGCGCTCGCGGAACCGCGACGGCGTGCCGACTTCGGTGGCCGAACCGCGGTTCGCGCGGATTTCCTCGGCCGACTGGCTGTCGACGTAGGCCTTGCCGCGCTGGATCAGCAACTCAGCATATTCGTACAGCTTGTCGTAGTAGTCGCTCGCGTAGTACAGATGCTCCGTGCGGTCTTTTTGCCACTCGAAGCCGAGCCAGCGCACCGAGTCGACGATCGACTCGACGTACTCGACGCTTTCCTTTTCCGGATTGGTGTCGTCGAAGCGCAGATGGCACACGCCGCCGTAGCTGCGCGCGACGCCGAAATTCAGGCAGATGCTCTTCGCGTGACCGATGTGCAGATAGCCGTTCGGCTCGGGCGGGAAGCGCGTTTCGACGCGCTGGGCCCATTTGCCGCTGCGGTTGTCGTCGTCGATGATGTTGCGGATGAAATTGGAGGCCGTTGGCGCGTCGTTGCGGTCGGCGTCTTTGCGTTCGGTATTCATGCGAAAAGGTGAGAGTCCGTGGGGCCGCGCAATGCGCCCGCCAAGCCTCTGATTCTACCTGACGAGCCCGCTCGCGACAGGCCGATGCGGCGCGCGGCCCACGCTCGGGCGCGTTTGGCGCGAGGCAGGGGCGGTAAGCGGCGCCGCGGGGCGGCGAAAGCGGCGCTGTAACAGGAGGTAAATCGGGTTGGCCGGCCTGGCGAGGGCGGCTTAGGATCGTGCGGCGCGGCGGGCTTGCCGGGCCCGTGGTTCATCGTCCGCGCGCAGGCTTGGCCGGTACGGCAGGCTTGGGTGCCGGCCGCATCGGTTACCCTATCGGTTACGTTGTATCGGCCGTCCCGTATCGGCTTCTCCCATAGCCGCCGCCTTGCGCGAACCGCTGCCGTTCGTGCACCATGCTCGCCTCGTTGCCGGAGTTTTTCTCGGATGCCTGTCCTGACGCACGGCGCGTCCCGCGCGCCTTTCGCCCGCGCTTTCGCGCGCGCCCGTTGTTCTTCCCGCACCCGCGGCACGCTCGCCGCGGCGTGGTTCGCCGCCTGTGCCGGCAGTCTCGTCGCACCGCTGCCCGCCGCGGCGAAAACGTCACCGCCGCCGAAGCCCGCGCTCGACGCGGCGGCGGTGGCCGTGCCCGACAGCTACAGCGCCGATGCCGCGCAGCAGATTTTCGCCGCGGGCGGCAACGCGGTCGATGCCGCCGTCGCGATCGCCTTCACGCTTGCCGTGACGCGGCCCGATGCGGGCAACCTCGGCGGCGGCGGGTTCATGACGCTGTTCGTCGACGGCAAGCCGTATTTCCTCGACTATCGCGAGCGCGCGCCGCAGCAGGCGACCCGCGACATGTATCTCGACGACAAGGGCAACGTCCAGCCCGGCATGAGCACGGTCGGCTATCGCGCGGTGGCGGTGCCAGGCACCGTCGACGGCATGTGGGAAGCGCAGCGCCGTTTCGGCAAGCTCAAATGGAAGCAGGTGCTCGCGCCCGCGATCCACTACGCGACCGATGGCTTTCAGGTCGATCGGCGCTTGCAGCAGCGCCGCGATGCAGCCGCGAAAAGTTTCGCCGGCCGGACCAACTTCGACGCCTATTTCGCGAACCTGAAGGCAGGCGCGACGCTGCGTCAGCCGGAGCTCGCGCAGACGCTCTCGCGCATCGCGAGCGACGGCGGCCGCGAATTCTACGAAGGCCGCACCGTGGAGCTGATCGCGCAGCAGATGTACGGGCACGGCCTCGTCACGAAACAGGACCTGCTGCAGTACAAGGCGCTATGGCGCGAACCGCTCGCCGCCGACTGGAACGGCTACCGCGTGATTACCGCGCCGCCGCCGGGCTCGGGCGGCATCGGGCTGATCCAGATGCTGAAGATGCGCGCCGCGCTGGCGCCCGCGTTCGACGGCCTCGCGCTGAATTCGGCGCCGTACATCCACCTGGTCGCGCAGATCGAGGACCGCGTGTTCGCCGACCGGCAGCGCTACATCGGCGACCCGGACGCCGCGCCGGTACCGGCCGCGAGATTGATCGACGACGCGTACCTCGCGCAACGCGCGAGCGAAGTCAAACCCGACGCGGTGCCGGGCGCGCCGGTCACGCCCGGCCTTGGCGACGGCGCGGCGGAGAAGGCGCAGACCACGCATTTCTCGGTGGTCGACAAATGGGGCAATGCCGTCTCGAACACCTACACGCTGAACGGCGATTTCGGCTCGGGCGTCGTCGTGGACGGCGGCGGCTTCCTGCTCAACGATGCGATGGACGACTTCGTCACCAAGCCGGCCAGCGCGGATGGCGCGGCCTCGACGTCGCGCGCCGCCGGGGCGGAGCTCGACACGATCGCGCCGGGACGCCGCCCGATTGCCTCGATGACGCCGACGCTGCTGCTGAAGGACGGCAAGATCGCGCTCGCGATCGGCACGCCCGGCGGCTCGCGCATTCTCACGACGCTCTTCCAGGTGATGACGAACCTGTACGACTTCGGCATGACGCCGGCCGACGCGCTTGCGGCCATGCGGTTTCATCACCAGTTGCTGCCGCCGAAGACGATCTATTTCGAGCCGTATCATCCGGCGCCGGACGATCTGGCGGCGCAGTTGAAAGCGCTCGGCTATACGGTCGAGCAGCAGTCGTTCGACGGCGACGTGCAGATGATCCGGGTCGACGGCACGACGCCCGAGCCCGCGAGCGATCCGCGCGGCGTCGGGGTCGCGCGGGTGATACGGTAGGCGGTTCGACCGAATGGGCTGCAACGGGCGTGGCCGTTGACGGACGCGCGGCGGCTTTGTCGTATTCGTCACGGAGTTGCCATGGACATACCAAACACGGGGCGCAGGGAAGCGCGATGAGCGGACATAAACTGAACACACTCGTGCTGCCGGGGTATCTGAATTCCGGCGCCGGTCATTGGCAAACGCGCTGGGAAGCGCTCGATCCCGCGTTCGTGCGCGTGCGAATGCCGGACTGGGCGCATCCTTCGCGCGACGCATGGTGCCGCACGCTCGACGCCGCGGTGGCCGCCGCCGACGCGCCGGTCGTGTTCGCCGCCCATAGCCTCGGCTGCCTGACGGCGGTGTTCTGGGCCACGCAGTACGCGAGCGCGGCGCAGCTCGCGAAGGTGGCGGGCGCATTGCTGGTCGCGCTGCCCGATCCCACCGGGCCGCATTTTCCGCAGGACGCGACCGGCTTTGCGCCGGTGCCGCTCGCGCGGCTGCCGTTCGCGAGCATCGTCGTCGCGAGCAGCGACGATCCGTATGGCGGCGTGCCGTTTTCGCAGGCCTGCGCGAGCGCA
Organism: Paraburkholderia sp. Ac-20336; assembly: GCF_017105025.1. Taxonomy (NCBI): domain Bacteria; kingdom Pseudomonadati; phylum Pseudomonadota; class Betaproteobacteria; order Burkholderiales; family Burkholderiaceae; genus Paraburkholderia; species Paraburkholderia sp. Ac-20336. Next base: position 15,613 of record NZ_JAAGPS010000119.1, read on the forward strand.
TGGGGCAGCCGCTGGATCGACCTCGGCGCGCGCGGCCATATCAACGCGGACAGCGGCCTCGGCGATTGGGACGAAGGGCGCAGCTGGCTGGCTTCGCTGGCCCCGTCGCGCGGAGTTCGGGCTTAATGCGGGCTTAATGGCACCGATGGCTGAGCCAGAATCTGGGGCGGGACATCCGTGAGGCCGGCGCGGCCCGCAGCCTTTTCCGTCAAATCACCGATTTCCCTCTCAACGCCTCGATCCGCGCCGCGTCATACCCGAGCACGTCGCGCAAGACGTGCTCGGTATGTTCGCCGAGCAGCGGCGGATGGCTCAGCGCCTCGGGCGGCGTGCCCGTCATATTGATCGGATTGCGCACGAGCTTGACCGTGCCGCCCGACGGATGCGGCAGATCGACCCGCAGGCCGCGCGCCACCACCTGCTCGTTCTCGAACACCTCGCCGAGGTCGTTGATCGGCCCGCACGGCACGCCCGCCGCTTCGAGCGCGCCGATCCATTGCTGCTTGCCTTGCAGGCGCACCATGTCCGCGAGGATCGGCACGAGTACGTCGCGGTTGCGCACCCGCGCCGGATTGGTCGCGAAGCGCTCGTCGTCGGCGAGTTCCGGCTGCCCGCCCGCCTCGACGAACTTGCGGAACTGCCCGTCGTTGCCGACCGCGACGATGATCCAGCCGTCGCTCGTCTGGAAGGTCTGGTAGGGCACGATGTTCGGATGCGCATTGCCCCAGCGCAGGGGCGGCTGGCCGCTCGCGAGGTAGTTCGAGTTCATGTTGGCGAGCATCGCGACCTGCACGTCGAGCAGCGCCATGTCGATGTATTGGCCCTCGCCCGTGCGATCGCGGTGCGTGAGCGCGGTCAGCACGGCGATCGTCGAATACATGCCGGTCATGAGGTCGGCGATCGCGACGCCGGCTTTCTGCGGGCCGCCGCCCGGCTGGCCGTCGCGCTCGCCGGTAATGCTCATGAAGCCGCCGATGCCCTGCACGATGAAGTCGTAGCCGGCACGCTGCGCATACGGCCCGGTCTGCCCGAAGCCCGTGACCGAGCAGTAGACGAGGTCGGGCTTCACCGCCTTGAGCGATTCGTAGTCGAGCCCGTACTTCTTCAGCTGGCCGACCTTGTAGTTTTCGAGCACCACGTCGCTTTGCGCGGCCAGCTCGCGGACGATGCGCTGGCCCTCGGGCGAGGCGATATCGACCGTGACCGAGCGCTTGTTGCGGTTCGCCGCGAGATAGTAGGCGGCTTCGCGCGTGTCCGCGCCTTCGGGCGTTTTCAGATAGGGCGGGCCCCAGTGGCGCGTGTCGTCGCCCACCTCGGGACGTTCGATCTTGATGACGTCGGCGCCGAAATCGGCGAGTGTCTGCGCGCACCACGGGCCGGCGAGCACGCGGGTGAGATCCAGCACGCGGATATGACTGAGAGCGCCCATATTTCTGCATGTCTCCTGATTTTTTAGCGGTGCCAAGCGAGGTTTCGTGTGCGTTTCGATGGATGGGCCATCTTAAGCGATTCCCGTGCGCGGGCGCAGTCGTCCGAACGTCATAGTGCCGCTCGGACGATGGGACACGCCGCGCGGCTGTCACGCCGAGCCCGCTTCGCCCTGGCCGGATGGCCGACGGCACCGGGCGCGCTGCCGCGCACGCGCGCCGATCCCGTATAATCAGTCGTTTAAGAAACAGACAGTTGGCGCATCCCGCGATGCAGCCAGTCTCAGTCAGGAACCGTCAGGACCCGTCCCCCGCACGCTATGAAAGCCGCTGAAATCCGCGAGAAATTCCTCAAGTTCTTCGAATCGAAGGGCCACACGATCGTCCGTTCGTCGAGCCTCGTGCCCGGCAACGACCCGACACTGCTCTTCACCAATTCGGGGATGGTGCAGTTCAAAGATGTGTTCCTCGGCGCGGAGTCGCGTCCGTATTCGCGTGCCACGACCGCGCAGCGCAGCGTGCGCGCGGGCGGCAAGCACAACGACCTCGAAAACGTCGGCTATACCGCGCGCCACCACACGTTCTTCGAGATGCTCGGCAACTTCTCGTTCGGCGACTACTTCAAGCGCGACGCGATCCACTACGCGTGGGAACTGCTGACCGAAGTCTACAAGCTGCCGAAAGAGAAGCTCTGGGTTACCGTCTACCAGGAAGACGACGAAGCGCACGACATCTGGGCGAAGGAAGTGGGCGTGCCGGTCGAGCGCATCATCCGCATCGGCGACAACAAGGGCGCGCGCTACGCGTCGGACAACTTCTGGCAGATGGCGGATGTCGGCCCGTGCGGCCCGTGCTCGGAAATCTTCTACGACCATGGTCCGGACGTGTGGGGCGGCCCGCCGGGGTCGCCCGAGGAAGACGGCGACCGCTACATCGAGATCTGGAACCTCGTGTTCATGCAGTTCAGCCGCGATGCGCAGGGCAACATGACGCCGCTGCCCAAGCAATGCGTCGATACCGGCATGGGCCTCGAACGTATCGCCGCGGTGCTGCAGCACGTGCACAGCAACTACGAGATCGACCTGTTCCAGGCGCTGATTCAGGCCGCGGGCCGCGAAACCGGCGTGAGCGACCTCACGAACAACTCGCTGAAGGTGATCGCGGACCACATCCGCGCGTGCTCGTTCCTGATCGTCGACGGCGTGATTCCGGGCAACGAAGGCCGCGGCTACGTGCTGCGCCGTATCGTGCGCCGCGCGATCCGCCACGGCTACAAGCTCGGCAAAAAGGGTTCGTTCTTCCATCGCATGGTGGCGGACCTCGTCGCGCAAATGGGCGCGGCTTATCCGGAACTGAAGGACGCCGAGCAGCGCGTGACCGACGTGCTGCGCCAGGAAGAGGAGCGCTTCTTCGAGACGATCGAGCACGGCATGTCGATTCTCGAAGCCGCTCTGGCTGAACTCACGGCGAAGGGCGGCAAGACGCTCGACGGCGAACTCGCCTTCAAGCTGCACGACACCTACGGCTTCCCGCTCGACCTGACCGCGGACGTCTGCCGCGAACGCGAAGTGACGGTCGACGAACCGGCCTTCGACGAAGCGATGGCACGCCAGCGCGAGCAGGCACGCGCGGCCGGCAAGTTCAAGATGGCGCAGGGCCTCGAATACTCGGGCGCGAAGACCACGTTCCACGGCTACGAAGAAATCGTCTTCGACGACGCGAAGGTCGTGGCGCTCTACGTCGACGGCGCATCGGTGCAGCAGGTGCAGGACGGCCAGCAGGCCGTCGTCGTGCTCGATCACACGCCGTTCTACGCGGAGTCGGGCGGCCAGGTCGGCGACCAGGGCGTGCTCGCCAACGCCAGCACGCGCTTTGCCGTTGCCGATACGCTGAAGGTGCAGGCCGACGTGGTCGGCCATCACGGCACGCTCGAACAGGGCACGCTGAAGGTCGGCGACGTCGTCAAGGCGGAAATCGACGCGGTGCGCCGCGCCCGCACGGCACGCAACCACTCGGCCACGCACCTGATGCACAAGGCGCTGCGCGAAGTGCTCGGTTCGCACGTGCAGCAGAAGGGCTCGCTCGTCGACGCCGACAAGACCCGCTTCGACTTCGCGCACAACGCGCCGATGACGGACGAGCAGATTCGTCGCGTCGAGGAAATCGTCAATGCCGAAGTGCTCGCGAACGCGCCCGGCATCGTGCGTTTGATGTCGTACGACGAAGCGGTGAAGGGCGGCGCGATGGCGCTGTTCGGCGAAAAGTACGGCGACGAAGTGCGCGTGCTCGACCTCGGCTTCTCGCGTGAGCTGTGCGGCGGCACGCACGTGAGCCGCTCGGGCGACATCGGCTTCTTCAAGATCGTGATGGAAGGCGGCGTCGCGGCAGGTATCCGCCGTGTCGAAGCGATCACCGGCGACAACGCGGTGCGTTACGTGCAAGACCTCGAAGCGCGCATCAACGCGGCGGCGGCGGTGCTGAAGGCGCAGCCGGCGGAACTCACGCAGCGCATCGGCCAGGTGCAGGATCAGGTGAAGGCGCTCGAAAAGGAGCTGGGCGCGCTGAAGTCGAAGATGGCGTCGAGCCAGGGCGACGAACTCGCGGGCCAGGCGATCGAGGTGGGCGGCGTGCATGTGCTGGCGGCAACGCTCGATGGCGCGGACGTCAAGACGTTGCGCGAAACGGTCGACAAGCTCAAGGACAAGCTCAAGAGCGCGGCCATCGTGCTGGCTGCGGTGGAGGGCGGCAAGGTGAGCCTGATCGCCGGCGTGACCCCCGACGCGAGCAAGAAGGTCAAGGCCGGCGAACTGGTCAACTTCGTTGCGCAGCAAGTCGGCGGCAAGGGCGGCGGCCGTCCCGATATGGCTCAGGCCGGCGGTACCGAGCCGGCCAACCTGCCGGCGGCGCTTGCGGGCGTCAAGGCTTGGGTCGAAGCTCAGCTGTGATTGCGGCTTGACTTGTTAAGGCTTGAATCCGGACTCGTTCCGGATTGGTCTGGTTGACGAGAGAAAGGGCCACGCGGTTTGCCGCGTGGCCCTTTCGTTTTCTCCGTACGCGAGCGAGGCCATGACGAGCTTCACAGCAGACCCGCAGCAGACGACCGGCAGCAGACCCTCGGCAAACGCAAACCCCCACCCATCACGCAGCACCCGCATCGATCGCGACCGCCGCATCTACACGCTGCGGCATATCCCCGGCTACCGCATTCTCCTGCGGCGCCACCAGCGTGCGCCGCAGCGCATTGAGCGCGGACGAAAAATGGCCGCGTCTCCAGACGAGCAGCGTTTCGATCATCCCGATGTCGGGTAGCGCGTGTACCGCGATATTGCTCGCGTCGGCCTGCAGGTCGAGCACCGAGCGCGGCGCGACCGCGACGCCGGCGCCGGCCGCCACGCACGCGACGATCGCGTGATACGAGCCGAGTTCGAGCACGCGCGCGGGCCGCACGTCGTGCTCCAGATACCATTTTTCGATATACGACCGATAGGCGCAGCCGCGCTCGAACGCGATCAGCGTCGAGAGCGCGACGTCGCGTACTTCGCGAATCGGCCGATGTCCGCGCGGCGTCAGCATCACGAGTTCTTCGCGAAAAACCGGCACGCTCTCGAACAACTCGCCGAGCGCGGCCGGATCGAGCGGCGTCGCCACGAGCGCGGCATCGACCTCGAACTCGCGCACCCGCTCGATCAGCTTGCCGGTCGTGCCCGTCTCCAGTTCCAGCTCGACGGCGGGCCACTGCTGGTGATATTGCGCGAGCAGGCCCGGCAGACGCGTCGCCGCGACGCTTTCCATCGTGCCGAGCCGCAGACGCCCGCTCGGCCGGTCCTCGCGCACCGCGTGGCGCGCTTCGTCGGCGAGCGCGAGCAGGCGCTCCGCGTAGGGCAGCAGCGTTTCGCCGGCCGGTGTCAGCACGAGGCGGCGGCCGTCGCGGATGAACAGTTCGGTGCCGAGTTGCTCTTCGAGCTGCTTGATGCGCGTCGTCACGTTCGATTGCACGCGGTTGAGCTTGGCGGCGGCGCGCGTCACGCCGTTTTCCCGCACGACGGCGCGAAAAATGGTCAGGGCGGCCAGATCCATGATTCTCTCCGGGTGATGGTTGATATCCTAATTATTCATTTTTAGAGATCGTCTGGTCAAGCTAAGATGGATTCACATAGGGATCACCTCACTGCTGTTCGACCGCCGACCATGAACGCTCTCGCCTCCCACACATCTATGCGCTTCCACGAACCCCACGCCGCCCGGCGCGCGGCGCTTGCCTGCATGGTGACGCTGGCCGTCGCGCTCGGTATCGGCCGCTTCGCCTTCACGCCACTGCTGCCGCTGATGCTGCACGGCGCCGCGCTCGGCCAGCCGCAGATCGACATCCAGCACGGCGGCTGGCTCGCCTCGTTCAACTACGCGGGCTATTTCGCCGGCGCGGTGATGTGCGCGGCGCTGCGTACCGACCCGGCGCGCATGGTGCGCGTAGGGCTCGTCGCGACGGTTGTGCTGACACTCGCGATGGGCGTCACGAGCCAGTTCTGGGTATGGGCCGTGGTGCGCTTCGTCGCCGGGGCGGTCAGCGCGTGGACCTTCGTGTTCGCGTCGCAGTGGGGCTTGCGGCGGCTCGCCGAACTCGGCGCGCATGCGTGGAGCGGGGTGATTTATACGGGGCCGGGCGTCGGTATCGTCGGCACGGGCTTGTTCGTGAGCATCGCGGGCCGGTATGGCGCGACGGCCGGGTGGATCGGTTTCGGCGTGATCGGCGCGCTGCTGTCGGCGCTGGTGTGGCCGGTGTTCGGCGCCGCGCCGGAAGGCGGTCGCAAGAGCGCCGCGGACGGCGCGAAGCGGGAGCG
>NZ_JAAGPS010000120.1:0-22068 GCF_017105025.1 Paraburkholderia sp. Ac-20336
GCGTTGGCCGCCGCGCCGGCTCGGCGCGGCGCTTCGGCCGCATCAGCTACCGTATCGGTTACCACATCGGTCGCCGCTTTCGCGGCCGGGCTGCCGGGCGCGGCCTTCAATGCGGCCTGCAACGCAACCGTCGGCGCGGCCTCGCATGCCATGCCGGCGGCCTTGCTCACGGCCTTGATCGCGCTGGGCGCGCCGTCGCTCGCCCATGCCCATGCAATCGCGGGCGACCGCGTCTTTCCCTCGACGCTTGCCGTCGACGACCCCGGCGTCGGCGACGAAGCCGACTTCGAGTACGGCCATCAACGCGTACCGGGCGACAACGGCGACCAGAGCGTCAACACGTTCAGCTTCGAATACGACAAGCTGATTACGCCGCGCCTCGCGGTCTCGGTCGACGGCGGCTACGTCATGCAGAACAACCCGGGCGCGCGCGGCTTCGACAACTTCGGCGTCGGCCTCAAGTACCTGCTGTACGTGAACGAGCCGCACGAACTGATGACCTCGATCGGCGTGAACGCCGAACTCGGCGGCACCGGCAGCCGCGCGATCGCCGACAACTTCTCGACGATCTCGCCGACCGTCTACGTCGGCAAGGGCATGGGCGATCTGCCGGACTCGCTCGCTTATCTGCGCCCCGTGGCGGTAACGGCCGAGGCGGGCCCCGCGCTGACCACCGGCGCGGGTCAGCCGAACGCGTTCGACTACGGCTTCACGGTGCAGTACAGCCTGCCGTATCTGCAGCAGCACGTCCACGACACCGGCCTGCCGCAGCCGTTCGCGAACCTGATTCCGCTCGTGGAAATTCCGCTGTCGCGCAGCCAGGGACAAACGACCGGCACGGTCAATCCGGGCTTCATCTGGATGAATCGCTACGGGCAATTCGGCATCGAAGCGCAGATTCCGCTCAACCGGGCAAGCGGCTCGCACGTCGGCATTCTGGTGCAGGCGCACCTGTTCTTCGACGATATCGCGCCGGCCACGCTCGGCAAACCACTCTTTCAGTAACGCAGGAGAACGATGATGAAACAGAACCTGAAGACTCGCGCATTGCGCGCGGCCGTATTGCTCGCCGGCGCCACGCTCGCGAGCGCCGCATTCGCGCATGTGTTTCCGCAGAAGCAGGAGCCGGGCGCGGGCGCGACGATCGCCTCGCCTGCGCAAGTGCGGATCACGTTCGACGGGCCGCTCGAACCGGCGTTCAGCTCGCTGACCGTCACCGATGCGAGCGGCAAGCAGGTCAACGCGCAGAAATCCGCGGTCGATGCGCAGCAGGCCGCCGTGATGACGGTGCCGTTGCCGACGCTCGCCGCGGGACACTACACCGTGCATTGGGTGGCCGTCGCATCGGATGGACATCGCACGCATGGCGATTATGGGTTCGATGTGAAGTAAATGAAGTCGGGGCAATGAGGTGAAATAAGACTGAGATAGGACGCCGGAAAAAAACAGTAGAAAAACCGGTTAAAAAGCCAGGCCGCGTCATCGGGTTTTTAAAAGCATCGATGGCGCGGCTCATATTTCGCCTGTTCCAGAACATCTATCCCAACGCCGAGTCACCATATAAAAAGCCGAGCCGATTTGCAGTAGTTCGAATCAATCAGACAAGGCTTATTTCCTGAAATCGTTGTACACGTACGACGTATTTTGCAAAGCGTGACAGTTCGCGCCAGCCGGCCACGATAAGGTGGCGATCCGCTGGGCGGCGCGACAGGCATCGCGCGAACGCCTGCCGTTCGCGTCGTCATGCAGCACCGCTGCGAAGCGATCCATTGCTCATCATTCAGATCAGGCGACGTCCGCTGCAAAAGAAACGGACGCTTCGCGAAGCTGTTTATCTGGTCTTTCCATCGGGGTCCATCCTTTGAAAACGTCTATGAAGTTCGGCGTGCTGGCGCTGTTTTCCATCGCCGGCGCCTTGGGCGGTTGTGCAACCGAATCGTCGCAAACCTTGCCGGTGCCAGTGGTCTCCAGTGCGCAAACGCCTTATGCCGGCAAGCCGGTCGAAGTCTCGCTCGGCAAATTCGATAATCGTTCGAGCTATATGCGCGGCATTTTCTCGGACGGTATCGACCGTCTCGGCAGCCAGGCGAAAACAATCCTGATTACGCGTCTGCAACAGACGCATCGCTTCAACGTGCTCGATCGCGACAATCTCGACGAGATCAGGCAGGAAGCCGCGTTCATGAAGAAAGCGCAGAACCTGAAGGGCGCGCGTTTCGTCGTGACCGGCGACGTGACCGAGTTCGGCCGCAAGGAAGTCGGCGATCAGCAACTGTTCGGCATTCTCGGCCGCGGCAAAAATCAGATCGCCTACGCGAAGGTCAACCTCAATATCGTCGACACGACGACGTCCCAAGTCGTGCTGTCGAGCCAGGGCGCGGGCGAATTCAGCCTGTCGAACCGCGAGATCATCGGCTTCGGCGGCACCGCCGGTTACGACTCGACGCTGAACGGCAAGGTGCTCGATCTGGCGATTCAGGAAGCGGTCAATCATCTCGTCGAGCAGGTCGATGCCGGCGCGTTGAATGCCGCCAGATAAGCGCACGCCAGAACGGAACACCTCACAAATAGCGCAATGCGGCGCGGCGCGCGATTCGCTTCACGTCCGAAGCTGCGCTTGAAATCCTGTTTGAAATTACGTTTGAAGTCGCGCTTGAAATCACACTTCATACCGAATTTCTCCCCACGTTCCGCATCGCGCTGCCCACTCTTTTTTCGACTCACCTCATCGATCCAATGAAAACCACCTTCATGACGAAAGGCGCATGGTTGCCGCTCGTCGCCGCGACACTGCTTGGCGGATGCGCGGCGCAACGGCCCGCGCCGCTGTACCAATGGGACGCTTATCAGCCGCAGGTCTACGAATATTTCAAGGGACAGTCGAGCCCGCAGCAGCAGATCGACGCGCTCGAAAAAGCGCAGCAGACGATCCGCGCCCAAGGCAAGACGCCGCCGCCCGGTTTCCATGCGCATCTGGGCATGCTGTACGCGAGCGTCGGCAAGGACCAGGACGCGCAGCAGGAATTCGTGGCCGAGGAGCAGCTGTTCCCCGAATCGTCGACGTACATGGACTTTCTGTTGAAGAAGTCCAAACCACAATAAGAGCTACGCCATGCTGAAACTGATTTCCCTGAAGCTCGTGTCGGCGCTGTCGATTCTCGGCCTGCTGGCCGCGTGCGCGAGCCAGCCGCATCAAGCGGACTACACCGCGTTCAAGAAAGCGCAACCGCGCGCGATTCTCGTGTTGCCGCCCGTGAATGAGACGGCGGACGTGAAGGCGTCGTCGAGCGTGTTGTCGCAAATGACATTGCCGCTCGCGGAAGCCGGCTACTACGTGATTCCGGTCGCGCTGATGGACGAGACCTTCAAACAGAACGGCCTCACGACGCCAAATGACATCGAGCAGGTCGCGCCCGCGAAGCTGCGCGACATCTTCGGCGCGGACGCCGTGCTGTATTCGAAGATCACGCAATACGGCTCGGTCTACCAGATCGTGGACAGCACGACGGTCGTCGCCGCGTCGGCGAAACTCGTCGATCTGAAAACCGGCGACGTGCTCTGGCAAGGCCTCGGCAGCGCAACCGGCAAAGAGGTCGGCATGAACGTCAACATAGGAGGCGGGCTCGTCGGGATGCTCGTGCAGGCCGCGGTCAGGCAGGTCGCGCATTCGCTGATGGACGAAGGCCACGAGGTGGCGGGCCTGACGAGCGCGCGTCTGCTGTCGGCAGGGCCGCCGAACGGGCTGCTGTATGGGCCGCGTTCGCCGAAGTACGGCACGGATTGACGCGCCGCGCTTGCCACACCGCGGCCCCCCGGTTGCCCCTCAGTTGACCCTTAGCTCCGCTTGAACAACTGCCGCGCGAGCGAGCACATGAGCGTCGTCGCGGGCGATTCGTCCTGCAGACGGCGGCTCATGATGATCGGCGACGCGGCATTGGCCGACGGAATCTGCCGGTACGCGACGCCATGCGCGCGCAGACCCTCGACGCTCTCCGGCACGAGGCACACGCCCACCTGCGCCGCGACGAGACCGAGCGCGGTCTGCAATTCGCGCACTTCATGAATCGCCTTCGGTTCGAGCGCCTGATCGTGCATCGCCGAAAGCTGCTGGTCGGCATAGCTCGGCCGCGGCGTGCTCGGATAGACGATCAGCGTTTCCTGAGCCAGCGCCGCGAGCGTTAACGGCTTCTTTTGCCGCGCGAGCGGATGGTCTTGCGGCAGTGCGGCGATCATGCGTTCCTCAACGAGCACTTCGCGCGCGAGCTGTTCGTCGTCGAAACGCAGACGGCCGAAGCCCACGTCGATACGGCCGCCCTTGAGCGCGGCCAGTTGCTCGATCGTGAACATTTCGATCAACGAGAGCTCGATATTCGGCGCGGCCTCGCGAAACGCGCGGATCACGGCGGGCAGGGCGCCATAGAGCGTCGACGGCACGAAGCCGATCACGATGCGCTCGGCCAGTTGCGCGAGCCGGCGCGTGAGCGGCGCGAGTTCGTCGGCTTCGTCGACGAGCCGTTTCGCCTGGGTGTAGAAAATGCGCCCGGCCTCGGTGAGCCGCAAGGGCCGCGAGCCGCGCTCGAAGAGCGGCAGGCCCACGCTTTCCTCGATCTGCTGGATCTGCCGCGAGAGCGGCGGCTGCGTCATATGCAGACGGTTGGCCGCCCGCGTGATGTTCATTTCCTCTGCGACCGCGATGAAGTAGCGAAGCTGGCGAAATTCCATGCATACCTCTCGTGCGTGCCGGACGGCATGCCGGGTGTGTTTCCTTTTTGTCTGTCTGGGCGTGCCTGCTTGTGCCTGCTTACGCCTGCTGGTGCCCGAGCACGCTTGAGCATGCCCGCCCGTGCTCCCGGTGCAGCGGTCCGGGACGGCAACGAATGATAGCAATAGCCGTGAAATCGCGAGCGCGGCCGCGCATCGTCTGAAGCGATGCGAAGCAGGTTCGCTAGATGCCCGCCAGATGCCGGACCAAGGCTTTTTCCGCGCGCGGCATCGTATTCAGGTCGCGCATGCAGATCAGCAAACGGCGCGTGGCCCACGGATCGCTCAGTTCGATTGTGCGAATACCCGGTGTGCCACGATAGCGCTTCGCGGCCGTGGCCGGCACGATGCCGATGCCCGCGCCCTGTTCGACCATGCGGCAAACGCCGTCGAAAGTGCGCACGTTCGCGCGGAACGCGAGCGCCTGGCCGGCCAGCAACGCGCGTTCGCCGAGATAGGTTTGCAGCGCGCTGTCCGCGCTCAGGCCGATGAACTCACGCTCCGTCACTTCCGCGAGCGCGACGCGCCGGCGCGCGGCCAGCGCATCGTCGCGGCTCGTGACGAGCACGAGTGTGTCGACCGCGAACGGCAGCGTTTGCAAGGCCCCGTGCTCGACCGCATCGGAGACGATGCCGATCTCCGCCGTGCCGCTCAGCACCGCCTTGACCGTCTCGCTGCTCTGGCGCTCCTTCAGATCGACCTGCACGTTCGGATGCTCGCGCAGAAAAACCCCGATCGCGGACGGCAGAAACTCGGTGATCGCCGCGGTATTGGTCCACAGCCGGATGCATGCCTTGCGTCCTTGCTGATGCTCGCCGAGCTCGCCCTGCATTCTGTCGATCTGGCCGAGCACGAGCCGCGCATGATGCGCGAGCGTGTCGCCGGTCGGTGTCGACTCGACGCCACGGCGGCCGCGTTCGAGCAGCGGCATGCCGAGCGTTTCTTCCATGCCGCGCAGCCGAGCGCTCGCCGACGGCAGCGACATATGCGTGCGCGTGGCGCCGTGCGTGATGCTGCCGGTATCGAGAATGTGCAGAAAGAGCCGCAGATCGATGAGGTCGAAGCGCATGGGCGAGGGGGCGGGGCAAGCCGCGAGAGAGGGTGGGCGAAGCTCGAAGTGTTGGGGTGGTTCGATCCGGGGCGCTGGCTTCAGCACGGCATCGCTCAAGCTTCAGCGTTTCAGCTTGAGCTTCTGCCTTAGCCCCAGACTAAGCCACGCTACGTATCTTACGCATTGTGGAGCGCGTTGCGGCGCTTGAAAATCGCCAGCATCGCTTCTTCAACGGAATTCCGCCGATGGCCTCTTCGTTTGCGCCGCTGCTTGCCCTGCCTGTCGTCGCGCGTGTCGGCACCGTGGCCGTCACCTTCGTCGTGGCCGGCTTCGTCAAGGGCGTAACGGGCATGGGGCTGCCGACGGTCGCGATGGGCGTGCTCGGCACGCTGATGCTGCCGGCGCAGGCGGCCGCGCTGCTGCTGTTGCCGTCGTTCGTCACGAACGTGTGGCAACTGTTCGCGGGAGCGAGCGTGCGCACGCTCGCGCAGCGCCTCTGGCCGATGATGGCCGGCATCGTCGTCGGCACGCTCGTGGCCGCGCCGTTCATCGCGGGCGGAGGCGGCGCATGGGCGGTCGCGGGACTCGGCGCCGCCTTGATGCTCTATGCGGCGGCCGGCCTGCTCGCGTGGCGCTTTCCGGTGCCGGCGCGCCACGAGCGCTGGCTCTCGCCCGTGATCGGCGTGGCGACCGGTGTGCTGACCGGTGGAACCGGCGTGTTCGTCGTGCCGGCCGTCCCCTATCTGCAGGGGCTCGACCTGAAAAAAGAGGACCTCGTGCAGGCGCTCGGACTGTCGTTCACGGTGTCGACGCTCGCACTCGCGATCGGACTCGCCGGCGCGCATGCATTCGCGCTCGACGATCTGGGCAACTCGCTTGCCGCCGTGCTGCCGGCGCTCGTCGGCATGTGGCTCGGCCAGCGCGTGCGCGGACGCATCGGCGCGGCGAGTTTCCGGCGCTGGTTCTTCGTCTGTCTGCTCGGCCTCGGCGTTCAATTGACCGCGCGCGCGTTCGTTTGACAAGACAGGAGCGCAGTGGATATCGAAGGAGGGAGATCGTGTGGCCCGTTATTCTGGATACGCTCGGCGCGCTCGCGGTGCTCGCGAGCGTGGCCGTGCAGATTGCGCTCATGCGCAGGCGGTGAGCGGCGGTGTGGCTTGCCGCGCGCCGGTGCGCATGATGTGCACGTTGCGCACGTTGCGCATGTTGCGCATGTTGCGCATGTTGCGTATCGGCACGCATCGGCACTCGTTGGCATACCCTGGCAATTTCAACCGGCTTCACTTCACCCGCGTTGACTCACCACCGTGGACTCGCCTCACACACGCGTTTCATCAGCCGAATCCCGCGCGGCGTCACGCGGCCCCGCATTGTCAGTTGCATTGCGCCGCTCATCTCCAATCTCGATCCGCTTCACCTCGCCGAGCAGGAACGTGTAGCACAGCACGGCAATGATCGCGAACAGGCTGATGAGCCCGAGCGCCCAGCCGAACGAACCGGTCGCGCGCACGATGAAGCCGATCGCGATCGGCGTCGCGATGCCCGACAGGTTGCCCGCGAAATTGACCGCGCCGCCCGTGATGCCGACCATGCCTTCGGGCGCGATGTCGGCGACGAGCGACCACGAGGCCGACGCGACGCCCTGCGCGAAGAACGCGAACGACATGATCGCGATCACGATCCAGTTGGTGTCGGTCAGCACCGCGAGCGTCATCGTCGGCACGAGCAGCAGGCCCGTCATGATCGGCGTCTTGCGCGCGGTCGCGACCGAGGCGCCGCGCCGCAGCAGCCAGTCCGATAACAGCCCGCCCGCGACCACGCCGACCGACGCCGCGACGAACGGCACCGCGCTCGCGCTGCCGGCCTTCAGGATCGTCATGTGGCGCTCGGAGATCAGATAGGTCGGGAACCACGTCAGGAAGAAATACAGCGACGATAGCGAGGCGAACTTGCCCGCACAGATCGCGATGATCTGCCGGTTGCGAAACAGCACACCGAGCTTGCGCCACGGAAACGCGTGATGCTGCCGCGTGCCGGTCTGACGGTCGATCAGCGCGCCGCCTTCGCGCAGATAGTCGAGCTCGGCCGCATTGACGCACCGGCTGTGCTCCGGGTCCCGATACATCGCGTACCAGACCGCGGCCCAGACGATGCCGAGCGCGCCCGTGAACAGAAAAATCTCGCGCCATCCGAAGCGATGCGCGATCCAGAACAGCAGCGGCGTGAGCGCCGCCATGCCGACGTACTGCCCGACCAGATAGACACTCGTCGCGAAGCCGCGCTCGTGCTGCGCGAACCAGATCGAGACGACGCGATTGTTGACCGGAAAGGTCGGCGCTTCGGCGACGCCCACGCCGAGGCGCAAACCGAACAACGTCGCGAAACGTCCCGCGAAACCCTGTGCGAACGTGAATGCGGACCAGATGAAGATCGCGCACGCATACATCACGCGCGAGCCGAAACGGTCGACGACCCAGCCGCCCGGAATGTTCGCGATCACGTAGGTCCACGAATACGCGGAGAAGATAAAGCCCAGTTCGACCGGGCCGAGCCCGAACTCGTTTTTCATCAGCGGCGCGGCGACGGCGAGATTCGCGCGGTCGAGATAGCTGACGACGGTGCCGACGAACACCAGCAACAGCATCCAGTAACGCACACGGGTGGGGCGCAAGGCAGACATGACAGGTTCTCGTTCAGAAGACGGCGAGCGCGATGGATTCGATGGGATTCGCCGAATGGCGGCTCGAAGGGATAAGCGTCTTTTGTTTTATATGTGAAATGACGATTTACAGATGGGACGATTATAGAAGCATCGGCTGGACGCGCAAAGCGGAAAACAATGGCCGTAAGGCCCGTGTAAATGACGCGATCCGGCGCAAGCCGGCTGGTCGCCTGGTCGATTGTTCGCCGCAACCGGCGTATCTGTTCGGCTCGATTCGCTTTATCCGGCTCGCCGCGCTACCTACATTGTGTTCAATGACAGCGCCACTGCATTTGCAGCTTCATCGGCGTGGACCCTGCGGTTTCCCGCAGCGGCACGCCGGCGCGAACCCTTCAGAGGACACATCATGAGCAAGCTCACTGGCAAGGTAGCGGTTGTGACGGGCGCATCGAAAGGCATCGGTGCGGCGATTGCGAAGGCATTGGCGGCGCAGGGCGCGTCGGTGGTGGTGAACTACGCGTCGAGCCGCGCGGGCGCCGACAAGGTGGTCGCCGACATCGCCGAAGGGGGCGGCAAGGCGGTCGCCGTCGGCGGCGACGTGTCGAAGGCTGCGGACGCGCAGAGCATTGTCGATGCGGCCGTCGAGACGTATGGCCGGCTCGATATCCTCGTCAACAACTCGGGCGTCTATGAATTCGCGCCGATCGAAGCGATCACTGAGGAGCATTTTCATCGCCACTTCAATATCAACGTGCTCGGTCTGCTGCTCGTGACCCAGGCGGCCGTCAAGCATCTCGGCGAGAGCGCGAGCATCGTCAACGTGGGCTCGATCGTGAGCCGCATCACGCCGTCGGGCAGCGCGGTCTATACGGCGACCAAGAGCGCGGTTGACGGCATCACGGGCGTGCTCGCGAAGGAACTCGGCCCGCGCAGGATTCGCGTCAACGCGGTTAATCCGGGCATGGTCGAGACCGAGGGCGCGCATAGCGCCGGCGTGATCGGCTCCGACCTCGAAACGTGGACGCTCAGCGCAACGCCGCTCGGACGCATCGGCCGGCCCGACGATATCGCCGATGTCGTGACGTTCCTCGCCTCGGACGATTCGCGCTGGTTGACGGGGGAATCGTTGATCGCGAGTGGCGGGCTGCGGTGAGGTGGGGGGGGGCGGGGTATTGATTTGGCGTTGGTTTGATTGGATGTAACGCTCGTTGCGAGCGGCGTGGCCTGAAGTGGGGAAGGCCGCGCCGTTTGTCGTTTGCTTTGCGTGTTTGCGATATATCAAATTCGCCTTGGCACAGATCAAAAACCAATCGCATTCCTATGCGAAGTTAAAAGTTGTCAAGGCTCGTTGTAGATGTACCGCTGGGTGCCTATGAACTGCTACGATCAGCGTTTCGCCCGAAAGCTGCTGTGCAGCGGAGTCCTCATGTTTTTCCGGAATGACTTTAAAAGAGCAATCGATAACGCTGACAGCATCGCCGGATATGTCACCTACAATGCATAAGCTCTATGCCATTCTTTCGATGCTGATATCGGGATCCGTTTTCGCATGTATGCCTGGCGAGAATTTCGATATCTATTTCCCGCCAGATAGCGCGATTATTCTCGCCGATGAGGTTTTACGACTAGTCAACTGGGTAGCCGATCAAAAGATTACCTACGCGAATCACAAAACCAAAGAAATAACGTGGGTAAGCGGGCATGCTGAGGAACGCGAACGGAATCCAGCGCAATTGGCCCAAGCGCGCCTGATAGCGGGTAGAGCCGTGCTCGATCAATTTGGCTTCTTGCGTGGAACGGTAAAGGCAAGTTCACGAGTCTATTCGAAGAACGATGTCGAAAACGGTCGGCGCGTTGAAATCTCGTTTGAGCCTGACTGCCCTAACAAGTGTTGTACGAGGCAGTAGCGGTTACGTTGAATGTGCGTCAAGCCATGCCAACACTTGCATGGGATACACGAGACCAATATGAGCAAGCAAAGAACCCCCAGTTCGATTGTCGTTCGTTACGATACCGAGCAAAAAATGCTGGTGTGCAATGCTGTCGCCGAGGCTGAGGTACGTCCCCTGTGTGAGGGGAAACTGGATATTCCCGTGCTGCTGGAAGAGTTCGATTTCAACATTGACGACGAATTCGCACGTCGTTTCGGTGCGGCCATTCTGAGCCTGCTGGCTGAATACAAGCCAGAGTTGAAGCAGTTCATTTCGGTCACGCCCGCGCCTTAGCGCGTTTTCTGTTTGTCGTTCAATGAGTATTCCCGGCTGCCTTGAAAAGTGATTGTTTGATGGACAAGTTAACTCAATTTGACTACTTCCACGACTGGAATATCAGTGCTCTTGCCGTTCGCGACAGGCACAAACTCATTGTCCTGCTGGAAGATGACGGGAAGCGGGCAACCGCCACTTTTAGCGGAACCAGTCGCTGCACCGTTGAACATTTCAGCGTATCCAATAACATTGTCTTCGAGTTAAAGCTTCTCAAGCCGGAGGATACGAATTACGACCTCGCACTTGCCATGCTTTCGAAAAGCGAGCGCTTTTCTGACACGCCTGGGCGCCAGGTCGCGATAATCCTTGCAACGGCCGGCGCGGAGTTGGCTGTCGAGTTCGAGACGCTTGAGATTGACGAGTATCGGTAGTTCACCATTCGCATGCCTATCAACGAAAAGCCGACTCTCGCGGGTCGGCTTTTTGCTGTCCGTCTTTCCAGCGCACAGAAATTTTACGAACTATGCGGCACCCGCGTGGAATCGGCCTTAACCGACTCCGGCTCCCCCTCGACCGCCCCCGCCAACTCCACCGCAAACAACGCATCGAGCAGATTCGAGCCCGGCCGTTCGGCGAGCCGCGTCAGCGATTCGGTCATCTGGACCTGGCAATCCTGTAGCGGCACCATCCGGATGCGCCGCGACTCCTTGAATTCCGCGCGCGCGATCACGCCGACGCCCATGCCTTGCGCGACCGCTTCTTCCAGCGCCTCGCGCCCGTCGACATAAAGCACCGGCTCGACCTGCAACGACTCGCGCACGAGCTCGATTTCAAGCAGTTGCTGCGTGACCGATTGCGGCTCGCGGAAAATCATCGGCTGCCTGACGAGTTCCGCGTAGCTGAGCCGGCGCTTTTTTGCGACCGCGTAGCCGGCCGGCACCATCGCGACGAGCGGGTCGCGCCGCAACACGCGCGCTTCGAGCCGGCTATGCACCTGCGGCGCGGCGGTGATCGCCGCGTCGACCGCGCTCGACAGCACGCGCTGCATGCACTCGGCCGCATTGGCGACCGACAGCGTCACGACGATGCCCGGGTGCTGCTTGCGAAACGCGCCGATCAGCGCGACCGCGAGATCGGGCGCGTCGGCGACGAGCGACAGCGAGCCCGATTCGAGCCCGCCCGCCGATTCGAGCAATTGTCGCGCGTCGCGCTCGCAGCTGAGCATCTGCCGCGTTACGCTGAAAAGCCGCAAGCCGAGTTCCGTCGTGGCGACGCCGCGCGGCCCGCGCTCGAACAGCTTGACGCCGTAATCCTGTTCGAGCCGCCGCACGTGATCCGACACGGCCGGCTGCGTCAGCGACAGCGCCTGCGCCGCCTTCGAAAACCCGCCATGTTCCGCGACCGCATGAAACGCCCGTAATTGCGCATATTGCACGTGTGCCTCGCTATCGAATAAGTTTTAGCGATACCTCTATCAATTATATCGATTTTACCGATGGACAGGCTTTCTATACTGTGTCGGCTATCGACATCAGTTCTAGCGGAGTGGCGGACATGGAAAGCGTGATCGGCGGTTCAGCAGCGGCAGCAGCCACGTCGGCACAACCGGCGTCACCGGCAGGCACGACGGCAGCGGCCACGCCGGCAGCGCCGTCGGCCACCCGCGCTCAAAACGCCTGCGCCGCGCCGGCCGGTGGCGAGCCCTATCTGCTGACGCCGGGGCCGCTGACCACGGCGCTCGCGACCAGGCAGGCCATGCTGCGCGACTGGGGCTCGTGGGACGGCGACTTCCGCGCGATGACCGCGCAGTTGCGCGCGAACCTGCTCGAAATCGCCGGCGACACCGCGGGCGAGTACGACTGCGTGCCGCTGCAAGGCAGCGGCAGCTACTGCGTCGAAGCGATGCTCGGCAGCCTGATCCCGCGCGACGGCCACGCGCTCGTGCTCGCGAACGGCGCCTACGGCAAGCGCGCGGCGACGACGCTCGGCTATCTCGGCCGCGCCTGCACGCTGCTCGACAAGGGTGACTATCTGCCGCCGCGCGGCGTCGAAGTGGAGCGCATGCTCGACGCCGATCCGTCGATCACGCACGTCGTCGCGATTCATTGTGAAACCAGTTCGGGCATCCTGAACCCGCTCGAAGAAATCGCGGCCGCCGTCGCGAAGAAGGGCCGCAAGCTGCTGATCGACTCGATGAGCGCCTTCGGCGCGGTGCCGCTCGACGTGCGGCAGATCGTCTGCGAGGCGTTCGTCTCGTCGGCGAACAAGTGCATCGAGGGCGTGCCGGGCTTCGGCTTCGTGATCGCGCGCAAGAGCGCGTTGCAGGAAGCGAAGGGCCGCAGCCATTCGCTCGCGCTCGACCTGCACGATCAATGGGACGTGATGAACCGCACGGGCCAATGGCGCTTCACGCCGCCCACGCATACGGTCGCGGCATTTATCGAGGCGCTGCGTCTTTACGCGCTCGAAGGCGGACAGCCGGCGCGGCTCGCACGCTACGAAAACAATCGCGACGTGCTGGTCGCCGGCATGCAGACACTCGGCTTCGAGCCGCTGCTCAATGCGCACTGGCGCTCGCCGATCATCGTGACGTTTTTCTCGCCGGCCCATCCGTCGTTCGAATTCGCCCAGTTTTACGAACTGATGAAGCAGCAGGGCTTCATCATCTATCCGGGCAAGCTGACGGTGGTGGACAGTTTCCGCATCGGCTGCATCGGCCAGGTCGACGCGTCCGTGATGCGCCGCGTCGTCGACGCCTGTGCGCAGGCGCTGCGCACGATGGGCGTGCCGCATGCGGCGCCGCCGGCCGCCGCGCTCGAAGAACGCAAGCAACTCGCGCAGGCCGCGTAAACGGGCACAACAGGTGCAACAGGCACTTGTGCGGCACTCGCGCAACACATTCGGATTGCAAAGGATCGGGAAAGATGAAGCACGTTAAAGCGGTGATTTTCGATTGGGCCGGCACAGTGGTCGATTACGGTTCGCGCGCGCCGATGGGCGCGTTCGTCGAAACCTTCGCGCAGTTCGGCGTGCCGGTCACGATCGACGAAGCGCGCGGCCCGATGGGCATGGCCAAGCGTCCGCATATCGCGGCGCTGATGGCGCTGCCGCGCGTCGCGCAAGCCTGGGCCGAGCGCTACGGCCACGCGCCGGGCGAGGCCGACATCGATGCCGTGTACGACGTGTTCGTGCCGAAGAACATCGCGGTCGCGGCCAGCTATAGCGCGGTGATTCCCGGCGTCGCCGAAGTCGCGAGCGCATTGCGTCACGACGGCGTGCGCATCGGCACGACCACCGGCTATACGCGCGAGATCATCGACCAAATCGTGCCGGGCGCGGCCGCGCAGGGCTTCTCGCCGGACAGCATCGTCTGCACCGGCGATACGCCGGAAGGGCGGCCGTCGCCGTACATGATCTACAAGACCTTGCCGCAACTGGGCGTATGGCGCGCGCGCGAGGCGATCAAGGTCGACGATACCGAGGTCGGCATCGAAGAGGGCATCAACGGCGGCACGTGGGCGGTCGGCGTCGCGGTGAGCGGCAACGCGTTCGGCATGAGCGAAGCGGAAGTGAAGGCGCTGTCCGCCGACGAGTTCGCCGCGCGCCGTCGCGCCGCGATCGGCAAGCTCAAGGCGGCGGGCGCGCATTACGTGATCGACAGCGTGGCCGATCTGCTGCCGGTCGTGCACGAAATCGACGCGCGGCTCGCGCGTGGCGAGCGGCCCTGAGGTTTTCTCCGCGCTGAACTGGACCTGCTGCGCGTCTACTGAGCAACCAGCGCGCCATCGCGCGCGACCACCTTGCCGTTGGCCATGACGAGCTTGCGCACCGGCCGCGCGACGATCGCATGCGCGAGCGTGTCCGCCTCGACCAGCACGAGGTCGGCGCGCGCACCGGCTTGCAAGCCATACGACTCGAATCCGCACGCCCGCGCGGCCACGCCGCTCACGCAATCGAACGCGAGCGCGAGGTCGTCGTCGCGGCGCAGGCCGTAGCGCATCGCGATCAGCATCGCGCGTTCCAGCATGTCGGGCGAACCGTAGGGCGTCCACGTATCGCGGATGCCGTCGTTGCCGCCGAACAGTGTCACGCCGTGTTCGAGGCACGCCTTGAGCGGTGGCACCGGCACCGACGGTGGAGCGGTGGTCAGCAATGCGACGCGCAGGTCCGCGAGACGCGCGAGCAGGGCATCGCGTTCGCGCTCGGGCAGTGCGCCGAGACAGAACGCGTGACTGACTACCACCTGCCCCTGCATGCCGAGCGCCGCGACGCGATCGAGCAGCAGGCCGAGCGTAAACGCACCGATTTCCCCCGGCTCGTGCAGATGAATGTCGATCGGCTTCTGATGCCGCTGCGCGAGGCCGAACGTCAGGTCGAGCGACTGCACGGGATCGCCGTCGATGAGCGCCGGGTCGAGCGCGCCGAGCACGTCGGCGCCGGCAGCCAGCGCGCGATCGAGCAGCGCGTCGGTGCCCGGCCGGCCGAGCAGCCCCGATTGCGGAAACGCGACGATCTGCAGGTCGAACACGTCGCGCAGGGTCTGACGCGTCGCGAGCACGCCGTCGAGATGACGCAGACCCGCGTCGGTATCGATATCGACGTGCGTGCGCAAACGCGTCGTGCCCGCCTGCATGAACGCGCGCGCGAGCGCAAGCGACTGCGCGCCCGCATCGTGGCCGCTTTGCGCGCGCCAGCGCCGTTCGTTCTCGATACGGTCGGTGAGCTTCGGGCCGACCTCGTTGCGATACCAGCGCATGCCCCAGTGGGTCTTGTCCAGATGCGTATGGCCTTCGATGAAACCGGGCAGCAGCAGCGCGCCCGCACCGTCCTCGATCCGCATGCCGGGTTCGCGCGCGAGGCCCGGACCGAGCGCGGCGATGCGGCCGGCGGCAATCGATACGTCGACGCGCGCGCCGTCGGCAAGACGCACGTTGGTGATGAGCGAGGCGTTCGTCGTGAGAGGCGTGGCGGTCGTGGTCATGGCGGCGTCGAGTGGAAGAGGGTGAGGACAGGGACGATGAAAGCGGCTGCAAAGCGACTACAAAGCGATTGCACAGCGGTTTCAAGCGCGAGCAACGCAGGCCGCTCGCGACGCGACGGACAGACGGCGATACGGGCCGCGCCAGCCCCCGCCGGCGGGCAAAAACCAAGGCTGAGCGCCTGTTCACGGTATACTCCCGCGAACTTGCCTGATCGCCAGGCTTGCCCGATACTCAGCTGTTACCCCCAATCTCCCCGTACGTCGAGTTTAACGCTACTGCTTATGAGCACAATCCTTGAAAGTCTTCCGATCGGCCAGAAGGTCGGTATCGCGTTTTCCGGCGGCCTCGACACCAGCGCCGCGCTGCACTGGATGCGCAAGAAGGGCGCCGTGCCGTATGCCTACACGGCCAACCTCGGTCAGCCCGACGAAGACGACTACGATTCGATCCCGCGTCGCGCCACGCAATACGGCGCCGAAGGCGCGCGCCTGATCGACTGCCGCGCGCAACTGGTCGCGGAAGGCATCGCGGCGCTGCAATGCGGCGCGTTCCATATCTCGACGGCGGGCGTCACCTACTTCAACACGACGCCGATCGGCCGCGCCGTGACGGGCACGATGCTCGTCGCCGCGATGAAGGAAGACGGCGTCAACATCTGGGGCGACGGCAGCACGTACAAGGGCAACGACATCGAGCGTTTCTACCGCTACGGTCTGCTCGTCAACCCGGACCTGAAAATCTACAAGCCCTGGCTCGACCAGCTGTTTATCGACGAACTCGGCGGCCGCGCGGAAATGTCCGAGTTCATGCGCCAGTCGGGCTTCGACTACAAGATGTCGGCGGAGAAGGCGTATTCGACCGACTCGAACCTGCTCGGCGCGACCCACGAAGCGAAAGACCTCGAAAGCCTCGAATCGGGCATCAAGATCGTCAACCCGATCATGGGCGTCGCATTCTGGCGCGACGACGTGCAGGTCGCGAAGGAAGAAGTGACGGTCCGCTTCGAGGAAGGCCAGCCGGTCGCGCTGAACGGCAAGACGTTCCCGAACGCGGTCGAGCTGCTGCTCGAAGCGAACCGCATCGGCGGCCGTCATGGTCTCGGCATGAGCGACCAGATCGAGAACCGCATCATCGAGGCGAAGAGCCGCGGCATCTACGAAGCTCCGGGCCTCGCGCTTCTGAACATCGCGTACGAGCGTCTCGTTACCGGCATCCATAACGAAGACACGATCGAGCAGTACCGCGAAAACGGCCGCCGTCTCGGCCGTCTGCTGTACCAGGGCCGCTGGTTCGATCCGCAGGCGATCATGCTGCGTGAAACGGCACAGCGCTGGGTCGCGCGCGCGATCACCGGCGAAGTGACGGTCGAATTGCGCCGTGGCAACGACTACTCGATCCTCAGCACGAAGTCGCCGAACCTCACGTATCAGCCCGAGCGTCTGTCGATGGAGAAGGTCGCGTCGACGTTCTCGCCGCGCGATCGCATCGGTCAGTTGACCATGCGCAACCTCGACATCACCGATACGCGCGACAAGCTGCGTATCTACTCGCAGGTGGGTCTGCTGTCGTCGAACGACGTCTCGGCGCTGCCGCAGGTGAAGTCGGATAAAGAGTAACTGCCAGAGTCAATGCGCGAGTCCGTGCGAGAGTAAATCCGGGCGTCAATCCGGAGCAGGCTCGTGAAGAACGGGGAAGGGATGTCCTTCCCCGTTTTCTTTTTTCCGCCGTCCGTTCGTGCTTTTGCCTCCTCGCTGCTGCGTTTTTCCACCGCCAATTCCTCATCGATCCGCCTGATCGCCGCGACGTCGAAGCGGCTCCGCACGACAGCTTCGTACGACGTATTTGTCTGCTGAATACGGCATGAAATCGCCTCGCAACGAGGCATGGTTCGCTCAATCACGCCCCCTCGTCATCTTTTCTCGCGATCGCTCGATCGGCGCTCAAGTTTCGCCGGCCTATGCCGTTGACATGAGCTAATCCCATTCTGGAACCTCGCCGTGCAACTCGCTTACAGTAACGACCGCCTGGCCAGCCGGATGCCCATCGAGCCCCCCGCGACCGGCGAAGCCGAGGTGGAGTCTTCGGTCATCGAATGGCTGTTGCATGACGATCAGGTAATGCGCGAATGCTTCACGCACGCGGCGGAGATTCTCAAGAGCGTGACCGGCGCGGCGATCACCGCAATCGTGCTGCTCGACGAGGAGCACGAGCATTACCGCGCCGAAGTCGGCATGGCGATGCCGCTCGTCACGCGCGCCTGCTCGCTCGCCGACTATGCGGTGCGCGACGCCGATCTGTTCGTGATCGAAGACGCGCATCACGACCACCGCTTCCGCGAATGCATGCTCGTGCGGCGTCATCCGTTCGTGCGGTTTTATGCGGCGATTGCGCTACGCGCGCCGAACGGCGAGATCGTCGGTGCGCTGTGCGCGATGGACCCGTCGCCGGGCCGGCTCGATGCCGGGCAACGCGGCGTGTTCTACCATCTGCGCGCGATGATCGAAAACGATCTGAAGATGCGCACCGCCACCGCGATCGATCCGCTCACGCAGCTTTATAACCGCCGCTTCCTGCTCGACAGCATCGCGCGCCGCTGGAAAGAAGCGCAAGAGGGCGACGTAATGGGCTCGGTGGTGGTCGACGTCGACTGGTTCAAGCAGTACAACGACACGTACGGGCATCAGGCCGGCGATCAATGTCTGCGCAAGGTCGCCTCGGTCATGCAGGCCGCCGCCGACAACGAGCGCATCGTCGCCGGACGCATGGGCGGCGAGGAGTTCGGGCTGCTCGTGCTGCAGGCGCGAGCGTTCGAACTCGAAGACACGCTCGAAGCGCTGCGCCGTGGTGTCGCCGATCTCGCGATCGAGCATGGCGCGTCGCCGCTCGGCATCGTGACCGTCAGCGTGGGCGCGTCGCTGACGCGCATCACGGAGTCGTCGCGGCCCGCGCATCGCGATGGTTTCGCGAGTGCGGATCAGGCGTTGTATCGCTCGAAGCATAGCGGGCGCAACCGCGTAACGATGGCGTAAAGCGTAAAACCATAGTACGGCGCGGCGTGCCCGATCATCAGCGATCCT
The DNA here is from genome assembly GCF_017105025.1 of Paraburkholderia sp. Ac-20336. Lineage (NCBI taxonomy): Bacteria > Pseudomonadati > Pseudomonadota > Betaproteobacteria > Burkholderiales > Burkholderiaceae > Paraburkholderia > Paraburkholderia sp. Ac-20336. Next base: position 18,741 of record NZ_JAAGPS010000120.1, read on the forward strand.
GACGATCGGGCACGCAGTTGGCTTGCCTTGAGCGCTGCCTGCGCTTGCTGTTCGCTGTTTTCCCGTTTCCGGCCGGCGATGCGTACCATGCCTGCCTATCGCAGGCAACGCATTCCCCATTACTTCCCCGTTAATGCGTACGATCAAAATCGTACGCGCAAATTGCCGCTGCACGAACGGTCATAAGGTTTTCTTAAGCTTGCACTGTTGAGATAACCTTATGAATAACGGCTGCGAACAATAACGATGCCCCGTGGACGCAAACCTGGCCGGCAAGCCGAGAAGACGCATTGCCGGTTGCTTTATCTGCTGGAATTGGCGCGCGGCAGTTCGTACGTCGCGAGTACGCTGACGCCGGAAAGCCAGCATGCGGCAATTGCCGAGGTGTTGCGCGAGTTCAGCCAGCAACACGACGCGAACAAGCTGCCAATGTTTCGCGAACTGCTCGCGGAGAGACTTCAGGAACGGGGCGATCTCGACGCGGCGCAGGCGGTATTGAGTTTCAGATTGCGTCAATAGAGCGCGGGAAAACCGGCGCGGAACAGCGCAGGCGCGCTGCCCGCAAAAAACGCCTCGGCTTGAGGCTTCCAACCTCAAGCCTCAAGTGCCGATCAGCTTCAACCCCGCCGGCAACGACTCGCCGAACACACGACCTTCATCGGCGTTATCGAGCGCGACCGTTTCGCTGACCATCGTGACCCACGCGCGCGGCGCACTCGCCGCTTCGAGCCGCCGCACGACCGTCGCGCGCAGATCGTCAGGCAGATCGCGCGAGCGGTCGCCGGTCATGCGCGCGATCTGCACGGCGGCGAATGCGGCGGGGTCGATCTTCTTCCAATCGAGCTTGAGAATCGCGTCGAGCCATTGCGCGGCGACCGCGGGCGGCACGACGCTATGCGCGCTGCCGTAGAACGGCTGCCGCGCACCGATACGCCCGACCGCCCACCAGCTCTGGTGGTTTTCCGCAGGCTTCTTCAGGCGCGCGAGCACGGCCTCGCCGAGTTCGATCTTGCGCTCGGCCGGAATCCGTTCGAGCGAGGCGGACAGCCGCACCCTATCGGCAAAACCGGTCTTGGCGACATCGAACGGCAGCTTGTGGCGCGCTTGCGCGGCCTTCTCCAGATAGTCCATCGCCTCGAGCACGCGTAGTTGCGCGTCCTCGCCGAGGCCGCCCGCCGCGCGGCGCCACAGCGTCCACCATTCGGACCAGACCTGGCTATCGTTGACGTACTGAATGCCGTCGTCGAACAGCGACCACAGCTGCTCGACGCGCCATTCGTCGAGCGGATAGCCGAAGCCCGGCCGCACGCAATAGCCGGCGAGGTTGAGCCAGAGCCGTTCGTGATCGGCCGAGCGCCGTCTGCGGCGCGCGCGTTCCCAGAGCGCGCCGAACAGCTCGCGCAGCAATGCGCTGTTCCAGCTATCGCGCGGTCCGAGCAGCTGTTCGAGTTGCGCGCGCAGCCGTTTGATTTCCTTTGGATCGACGTTTTGCGCGCGCGAGCCGAAACAGCGGTCGATCAGTTCGATCGCGCGATCGAGCGCGGGATGGCGTTCGTGCGCGGCATCCGCCGGCAGATCCACCTGCGCGGCGTCGCGGCGCAACTGGAATTCGAGCCGCCAGCGTTGCGCGGGGTGGTCGAGCGCGAGACAGTGCACGTCGAGCGTGCCGACTTCGGTCAGCGTCGTCGCGATGCGCACGGTGGTCTCGCGCGCATTCTGGCCGTCGCGCGGCTGCACGACGGTCGCGACCGGCGGCAGACGAATGAAGTCGCCGCCCGCGAGATCGACGAGTTCGCCGGGCTGATAAACGGTGTCCGCGCTCGACGACACGAGGTGAAACTGCACCGGATGCCCGAGCCGCAACGCGAAGGTACGCTCCGCGATCAGGATCTCGTGGCCTTCTTCGGTGCCGCGCGGCAGCAGGCAGATGCCGCGCGATGCGGGTGGGGTGTCGTGTGGCGGGTTCGGCGCGCAATCCTGGGTTGAGCCGTGTGCCGAATCCGGCTTGCCCGCGCCGGTTTCGTCGAGCACGAGAAAATAGCTGCGCGCGGAACCGCCGCCGATTTTCGGCGCCAAGCCCGCGCGCGCGAGCGAATAGGCCACCGCGCCGCGCGCCACCGCAACGTCGGGATTGTCGTTGTGCAGGACGTTGAGCGGTGCGCCGCGCCAGTCGCCGAGCGTTTCGGCGAGACGGCGCGACAACGCGTCGGCGCGAAACACGCCGCCGTTGAGCAGCAGCGTGTCGGGCACGGGCAGGGCGGTTGCGTTGCCAGGGCCCGACGCGCTGGCCGTATCCGCCGGCGCATCTGCGTTCGCATCCGCTTCTGCACCCACGGCCAGCGCCTTGCGCGACTGCGCCGCGAAGCGCTCAAGAAACGCCGCGATATGGCGCGTGACCGCCGCGTCGGTTGCATAGGGCAGACCGAATTCGACAATCGCGCCGCGCGGCCGCCCCGGCCGTTCGTGCGCCGCGACCTTCGGAAAGAACCCGTCGACGATGATCTTTTCGACCTCGTCGCGCGTGACCTGCGCGCTGCGCGCTCCGCCGATCAGCTTCGACCCGGCGCCGAGCAGCGTGATCGAAGCCGACTCCGGCGCCTGCGCGCCAAGCAGTTGTTCCTTCGCGCTGCGGCAGCGCTCGACCAATTGCGACAGGCTCGCCGCCGACAAGCGCTGCGGCGCCTGCCTGACGTCACCGGAGCCAGCGGCACCGCCGGCCCCACCCGGCAGCCGCGCCTCGACCAGATGCGCGAGCGCGAGGTCCATGTTGTCGCCGCCGAGCATCAGGTGATTGCCGACGCCGATGCGCGTCAACTGCGGCTCGCCGTCGCCGCGCAACGCGACTTCGATCAGCGTGAGATCGGTCGTGCCGCCGCCGACGTCGCAGATCAGCACGAGCCGTGTCTTCGCGAGTTCGCCGGCCAGGCGCTCGCGATGATGAAACAGCCAGTCGTAGAACGCGGCCTGCGGCTCCTCGAGCAGCCGCAGCGACGGCAGACCCGCGAGCCGCGCCGCTTCGACGGTCAACGCGCGCGCGCCTTCGTCGAACGAAGCCGGCACCGTCAGCACGACGTCCTGCTGTTCGAGCGGCGCGTGGGCGAACTGCTGGTTCCACGCGGCGCGCACGTGCACGAGGTAGCTCGCGCTTGCCTCGACCGGCGAGACCTTGCGGACCTCGTCGGGCGCGCCCCACGGCAGGATCGGCGCAACGCGATCGACGGAAGCATGCGAGAGCCAGCTTTTCGCGCTCGCGACGAGCCGCCCCGGCACCTGCGCGCCGAGCAGACGCGCGAGCTGGCCCACCACGACCGGCTGCGCGGCGTCCTTG
>NZ_JAAGPS010000121.1:0-21873 GCF_017105025.1 Paraburkholderia sp. Ac-20336
ACGGCATCGCGGTGCGGCTGCTGGCGCGCGGCGACGCGACACTCGAACGGGGCGCGTGCGTGATCGAAACCGATCTCGGCGCGCTCGACGCGAGCCTGCCGCTGCAACTCGCCGCGATGCGCGGCGCGCTGGCCCGCGCGGTGCGGAGTGTGCCCGAGTCGGAATTCGAAGACGAACCGGTTGAGGCAAACGGCGGGCAGCCAATGGCGGGGCGGGGTGACGGCGAGCGCAATGGCGGCGGTAACGGTATCGGCGACGATCACGGTGGTGATGACGAACACTCCGGCGTTGGCGACACGCACGACAACAACGCATACGGTAACGAAGGCGCGTACGACAACGAAGACGCGCAAGACCACAACGACGCGTACGGCCATGAAGACGCACACGACAACCACTACGCCGGGTTCGACGCCGCCGACTTGCCCGACGAAGCGACCACGTATCACGATCACCCCACGCCGGACAGTACCTATGACGACGACGGCGAGACCGAGGACGCGACGCTGGCCGCGTGACGCGAGACCCTGAACAGGAATCCGAAACATGATTGACGATACCGACGACCTGCGCGACGCAACCGACGGCACCGATGGCTGGAACGACGCCGGCGGCGGCTTTTCGAATCTGATGAACGCGATCGAGCGTGAACTGCGCGCGAGCCCCGCGTCGGTCGCGTGCGGCAAGGTGCAGGAAGTGATCGGCACGCTGGTGCGCGTGGCGGGCCTCGATGTGACGCTCGGCGAGCTGTGCGAGCTGCGTTCGCCGGAAGGCGAACTGTTGCAGCGCGCCGAGGTGGTCGGCTTCTCCCGCGACACCGCGCTGCTGTCGCCGTTCGGGCGGCTCGGCAACGTGTCGCGCGCGACCCGCGTGATCGGCCTCAAGCGTCCGCTGTCGCTGCGGATCGGCAACGGGCTGCTCGGCCGCGTGATCGACAGCCTCGGCGAGCCGATCGACGGCAAGGGCGAACTCGACTGCGACGAGTGGCAGCCGGTGATCGCCGATCCGCCCGATCCGATGTCGCGCCCGGTGATCGACACGCCGATGCCGACCGGCGTGCGCGTCGTCGACGGCATGATGACGCTCGCCGAGGGGCAGCGCATGGGCATTTTCGCGCCGGCCGGCGTCGGCAAGAGCACGTTGATGGGCATGTTCGCACGCGGCGCGCGCTGCGACATCAACGTGATCGCGCTGATCGGCGAGCGCGGCCGGGAAGTGCGCGAGTTCGTCGAGGATATTCTCGGCGAGGAGGGCATGGCGCGCTCGGTGGTGGTCTGCGCGACGTCCGACCGCTCGTCGATCGAGCGCGCGAAAGCCGCGTACGCGGCCACCGCGGTCGCCGAGTATTTCCGCGACCGCGGAATGCGTGTGCTGCTGATGATGGATTCGCTGACCCGCTTCGCGCGCGCGCAGCGCGAGATCGGCCTCGCGATGGGCGAGCCGCCGACGCGGCGGGGCTTTCCGCCGTCGATCTTCGCCGAGCTGCCGCGCCTGCTCGAACGCGCCGGCCGCTCGAAGCACGGCTCGATCACGGCGCTCTATACGGTGCTCGCCGAGGACGAATCGGGCGGCGACCCGATTGCCGAGGAAGTACGCGGGATTCTCGACGGCCACATGATCCTGTCGCGCGAGATCGCCGCGCAGAACCGCTACCCGGCAATCGACGTGCTCGGCAGCCTGTCGCGCGTGATGACGCAGATCGTCGGGCGCGACCACGTCGCGGCGGCGGGACATATCCGCCGGCTGATGGCAAAACATAAGGAAGTCGAACTATTGCTGCAGGTCGGCGAGTACCAGGCGGGCACCGATCCGCTCGCCGACGAGGCGATCGCGAAGATCGACGCGATCCGCGCGTTCCTCGGCCAGGCGACGGACGATCTCGTCGATCCGGGCGACACGATCGCGATGCTGTTCGATCTGGTGCAATCGTAAGCGGGCAAACGGTGATACGGACGATTGGGAGACGACGATGAAGGACAGACAGGTCGTGGCATTCGAGCGGGTGCTGTCGCGGCGGCGCAAGCTGGACCGCAAGCTGAATTCGGCTCTGACGGGGCTGCGCGGCGAATCGCAGGCGCTCGCCGGCGCGCTCGACGAGCGGCGCGGCGCGGCCGATGCGCAGGCGGCGGAACTCGCGAACCAGGACGGCAAGATCGACACGATGCTTGGCGGTACGCGATTTCGCGCCGACGATCTGCTGAAGCTGCGCGATTTCCGTTCGCATGCGGCCGAGCATCACGCGGCGCTGGAAGCGCAGGCCAGTCAGGCACGCGCGGCGCTCGACGCGAAAGAGGCGCAGATCGGCGACGCGCGCACCCAGATCCTGCGCAACCGCGCGCGGATCGAAATCTATGCGAAGCGCCGCGAGGCGCTCATCAAGAAGCGGGAACGGGAGATTGAGGATTCGCAGGATGACGAAGTATCTGAAACGCGGCGGCCTCAGCTGCTGTTCTGATTTCTGATTCGCTCCCCAAGCGTTGCCCCGCGCCGCGCCCGGCGCCTTCCCGAACCTGATCCGCCATGAGCGATATTACTTACGCGTCGATCGAGTCCAGCCACCAACTGGTCCGCTACATGATCATCCTCGGCCTGTGCAGCGAACGGCTGATGGTGCTGCTGATGATGTTCCCGCCGACCTCGGACAGCGTCGTGCAGGGGCGCGTGCGCACCGCGCTCGCGCTGCTGTGGGGCGGCTTCGTCGCGTACGGCCAGCGCGGCCTGCTGGAGCAGGGCGATTCGATGATCCTCGTCGCCGTTGGCCTGAAGGAAGCGCTGATCGGCGTCGTGCTCGGTTTCGCGGCGTCGAGCGTGTTCTGGGCGGCCGAAGCCGTCGGCACCTACGTCGACGATCTGACGGGCTTCAACCAGGTCCAGATGCAGAACCCAAGCCAGGGGCAGCAGACGTCGCTGACCTCGACGCTGCTGAGCCTGTTCGCGATCACCGCATTCTGGACTCTCGGCGGAATGACGTTCCTGCTCGGCGCAGTCTACGACTCATACACGTGGTGGCCGATCCAGGATCTGACGCCGGCGAGCACGAAGGTTATCGAGTCGTTCGTGCTGATGAAAACCGACTCGCTGATGGAGACGGTCGCGAAGCTCGCGACGCCGATGATGGTGCTGCTATTGCTGATCGACATCGGCTTCGGCTTCACCGGCAAGGTGTCGCAGAAGCTCGATCTGCATTCGCTCGCGCAGCCGTTGAAGGGCGGGCTGACGATCCTGATGCTCGCGCTGCTGGCCGGCATCTTCATCGATCAGGTGCGCGACCAGTTGACGCTCGCGAACGTCGGAGTCGAAGCAAAAGCATTGGCGGGCGCCAAATGACGCGGCGGAACGTGGACCCGGAATCGAACGCGCGCGGAGACGGAAGGTGGGCGATGACGGCAACGACGGAGCACGACAGGGTCCTGTCGGGCATGGTCGGCGTGCTGTGGGCAGGCACCACGCTCGGCACGCCGGCGGACGTGCGGGATCTGCTCGATGCGGTTGCCGTGATGCGGCCGGATCACGATGGCGCCCGGGTCGTGCTCGCCTCGCTCCACGTGCGCGCACGCGCGTGGAGCGAGGCACTGCGCGAGCTGCGGCAGGTCGAGCGCGCGGGCCAGCTGCCGTCGCGCGGTATCGCGCTGACCGCCGTCTGTCTGTACGCACTCGGCGACCCGACGTGGCGCACCTACGCGTATGCGGCCGCGTACCGGGACGACGAGCCGATGGCGACACGAATCGCGCAGGCGCTGCTGTTGGCGCCGGACGTCACGCTGCGGTAACTGCTTCGCGGCGCGGGCGTTCCACGCTTCGCATCGGCACTCCGTGCTTCGCGTTCGCCCGGCGTCGCGCCGCGAAGGAGGGCATCGTGTGATCTGGACCACATGCATTTCACACTATCAGGGGAATTCGTCATGAGCGGAATCAAACATGCCTTCGAGAAAATCGGCGACGGCATCAAACATACATTCGAAGGTATCGGCAAGGACGTCGGCGGCGCCTTCAAGGTGGTCGGCGGTGCGCTGACCGCCAATCCGGACCTGATGAAATCGGGGGCGAACGAATTCGAATCGGGCCTTAAGCAGACGGTCAGCGGCGTCGCCGAAACCGCGGACGGCTCGGTTGACCTGGCGATGAACACGCTGCCGCTCGGCATCGCGTTGTCCGCCGTGGCCGGCCCGTCTGCGCAGAACTTCGTCGACGGCACGTTCAATAGCGCTACCAACATCGTGAACGACGGCATCGACGGCGCCTCGCAGATCGGCGGCGGCATCATGACCGGCAACGTCGGCGAGATCGCGCAGGGATTGGGCAACGTGGCGCCGGCCGCCCTGCTGTTCGTGCCTGGCGCGGGCGAGGCCGAGATCGCCGGCGGCACCGGACAGGTGATGCTGCATGCCGGCAAGGAACTGACGATGCAAAGCGCCGAGGCCCAGTTCGAAGGATGAGCCAGGCCGTGACGCCGTTCGTCGGGCCACGAGGTTCGACGGGTTCGCGAGTCGGCACGGATCGATACGTATCGACGCGACGGCGAGGCCGCGAGGAGAAAGACCATGAACGAAGCAATCGATGAAGCCCGCGAGCGACGCATCTCGCTGACGCTGGGCATGCTGCACGCGCTGGGCGACGACGAACTGGACAAGGCGCAGGCCTGTCTCGAGACGCTCGCGCAGGAAAACCGCGTTTCGATGGAGCAGGAGGATGTCGTCGTGTTCCGCGTGCTGATCGCGATCCAGCGCGGCTGGGCGTTGAACGCGCTGCATCTGCTGAACGAATTCGACGAGGATTTCCGTCCGGATCTGCGGGTCCTGTGCCTGTTCTTCCTGCAGGACCCGAACTGGAAGGGCCGCGCGGCTGACCTGGTGGAGAACTCTCCGCACGAGCACATCCGGTGTGCGATGACTCATCTGCTGGAACAGCCGGAGCCGACCGGCTTGCTCGCGAGCGCGTCATGAACCTGCGCTTGACCGAACGGGTGGATCTGAACGTCTATTACGACGCGGAGCGAAGCAGTGCGTCCGAGGCGATGCTGAGCGTGGTGACGCGCGAGGTGTTCGCGGCGTTCTATGCGGACTGCCCGTCGGTCGGCTTCGAGGAAGCGGGGCAGCCGATCGGCGGCGTGATCTTCGACGGCGAATCGGCACACATCGCGGTGCTGCCGTCGCATCACGGCCGTTGGGGCTTGCTGCTCGGGCCGACGCTCGCGTGGCTCTTCAGCCTCAAGGACGAGATCCTGCTGCGCACGCCGGCCGACAACCCGAAGGCGCTCAGGTTTATCGAACATTGCGGCTGGCAGCGGCTCGGCATCGAGGACGGCGAAGTCGTGCATCGACTGCGCGCGCACGAAGTCGATGCACGCGGTCTTGCGCGGAAGCGGCGGTGTTTGGCGGCTCAGAGAGCGTGACGGACAGGCTCCGATTGTGACTCATTGCTTTGCATGCCTGAAGATAGCTGCAGTGAGCCGCGCTTCGTATGCTTGAAAGCGCTTCAGCCCTGTTGCTCAGGCTGATCTGTCACGGCGTCCGGGAAGACGCTCGCGAAGTCGTCTATCAAGTACCAGTTGTTGACGCCTTCGTGATGATCGAGAAAATATTTCCCGCTCTCCAGTTGTGATCTGGAAGGCGTGAAGTTCTCCTGTGCCACGGTGCTCCCGCTGGCGTCCATCACCATCAGTTTGCCAGGCCGGGCGTGCTCGTCCTGAGCGGACTCCGGAGCGAACGGATGATCGCTGTTGGGATAGAAATACCAGCGTTGCTTTTCCTTATCGTTGGCGTTAGCGATGAGGAGATGTCCGCTATTGAGCTGACGCCGTGACGGAATAAACTGGTTACGTATGACATGCCCCTGGTGCCCCTCTTCGGAAAGACGCGTGACAAAGAAGAGCTCCCCTTCCTGGCGTGCTGGCGCGTGTCGAAGTTTTTCCGAAGCTTTCGTCGTGACTCTCGTCACGAATCGCGCCATCTTCGATTCATCCTTGGGAAGCGAGTTAGACCATTCCTCGAAGCGGAAGATACAGTCTTCCTGTTCGGTGATGGGCCTGGTCGAGGTATGGCCGGGATTCGTAAAAAATCCGCCACATCTCGACCTAAGCTGCTGATTTAAAGGCGAAATCGATGGTCGGGTCGAGCGGTAAAACGGGCCGCAGCAGGTCCAGCAGATAGTCGCCGAGCCGGTTGATGTGCTCGTGCCGATACGGCGACAGGCTCCGGAGCACCTCGGCGTCGATCGGATGCCCTTTCTCCTGCAACTCCTTCAGCTTGCGCGACATCCACTGCACGTTGTACAGGATCACCATGTTCGCGACCAGGTGGTTGTACTTGATGATCTTGCGCTGCTCGTGCCGCAGGTTCTCGGCGATCACGCCTTCGCCGCCGAACATCAACCATTGCGTGAAGTCGTTGAACTGCTCGCTCTTGTTCGTCTGTGCGTGGATCGTGCGGTGCAGCTCCGGGTCGTTCAGGTACTTGAGCAGGAACAACGTCCGTACTACGCGCCAGAATTCGCGAAACGCGAAGTACAGTTTATTCTTTGTGCTTTCTGAGCCAAGCCGGCGCAGGATCGTCGACGGCGTCATCTTGCCCGCCTAGATCGACACCGCGACGCGCATCATGTCGGCATAGTGCCGCTCGATCAGATTCCAGTCGATCGTCTGCCGACACAGGCTGTCGATGTTCTCGTACTTGCGGCGCTTGTCGGCCTTGTACAGGACGAGGTCCTTGATGTTGCGCATGCGCGGCATCAGATCGATGCCCATCACGTACGACAGACCGAACACGGCGCCACTCTGCGCCTGCGTATCGCCGTGGATCGTACGGGCTTAATGTCGGCGCCATTCTCAATCAGTCCGTCGAGAATATAGACCGCTTCATGCACGCCACACGGGATGAAGTGGCTGAACAGCGCGATGTACATGTCCGACACATGATAGTAGCCGATCCCGCCGTAGCCGCCATACCGGATGTGGTATTCGGACAGCAGATTCTGCTCGTATAGACTCCACTTGGTGCCGTCGGCCGACGCGCGCTTGCCGCTGCCCCAGTATTTCGGCAACGCGAACTGATTGTACGCGTTGATCACCTTCACGATTGCCTTGTCGAGTCGCTCCTCGGTGACGTGCTTCAGGTTCAGCCATGCGACCTGCTTGCGGCTCAGCCCCTTTACCGACTTAGCGGTCTGGCTCGGGCCGAGATTGCAGCCGTAGCAGAACAGCGTGCTGATGAAACGCTTGCGCGGCTCGTCGAGCTTGGCGTCGAAGCCGGATAGCGGCCCGAACAGCTTGTGCAGGTCGAGCCACTGCTCGGTTTCGGTGAGGAGATCCAGGATACTGACTTCGGGCATCGACGCCTTGATGGCCTGATCGATTAGGGTAATGTTCGGCGGCTCGGGCTCCTTGCCGGGCTTGTGGATGATTAGCCCGTCGTTGCCAAACTCGACGCTGTCGTTCTCCGGAAACCGGGCATCGGTGTCGTCGAGTGCCACGCTCAGTTGATCGCGCAACGCCTTCACGAAGGTCTTGGCGTCCGTCGGCAAGCCGATGGTCTCGCAGTAGCGCGGTAGTTCGCGCTGGAATATTTCGTCGGAGACCAGGTGGATCCGATAATCGTCGTAGCGATCGCTGGCCTCGACAAAGAGATCACCCGAATTCAACTCGCGCATGATCTGGTGGAACACGCACAGCTCGAAGAAGCGCCGATGCAGCATGCGGCTGTCCCGGCCGTGTGGAAATACGGCACGCGTCCATTTCTCCGGCATCCATTCGAGCGGCAGGTTAGCGAGGTCGGTCTCGGTCAGCAACAGGTATTCGCGGTGGGCCGCCCTGAAGCCCTGCAGCCACGCGAGCGCGATCAGCACCGCGCGGTCCTGCGAGCTCGAGCGCAATGGCAGCGCATCGAGGCACTGGAACAGCAGCGAGCGCTGGGTTTTGTACGGCACGAGCATGAACGGTAGATCGAAATTACCGGCGTAGGCGATGTGATCATTACACTGCGCGAGCGTCGCGGCCGGATCACCGAGTGCCGCACGAATTTGCGCCAAGCGCTTGCGCTCCGGCACCTCGTCGTCTTGCAGGATTTGCAGTACGTCCCGGAATTGCCCGACCAGGCCGTCGACCGCCTCCGCGTGGTCGAGCCGGTATTTTTGCAGCCCCGTCTTCGCATAGACTTCATACTTGCGCATGAGCTTGATGAAGATCTCGGCAACGTCGTCAAGCGCCTTCTGAAGCTGCGCCTGGATAAACAGGACGGCAAGCGCATAGCGCTTGTTGGTCCGCAGCGAGCGCAATTCCGCAACGTCGAGCGCACGCGCCTCGATCACGAGCTGTTCGCGTTTGCTGGCCGACAGCATCGATGGCAGTGGCGGCAATCCGTCGGCGAGCGCCCGGATGCCGTCGATGTGTTTCAGGAAGGCCGCAACGGCGCGCGTGGTTGGCTTCTTCGGTTCACGTTTGAGCTCCTCCCAGCCGGATTTGCCGCCTTTGGTGACCAGCAACGCGTCGAGGCGAGTCCGCAACGCGCCATCGAGTTGGCCGCCGATGGCCCGGTAGATCGCCTCGTTGACGGCACGACGCCCCTGTGTGGCAATTCGTTGCAGCAGCGCGAGCGGCGGCAGCTCGTAGCGACGCCGCACCAGTTCCTCGATCAGGACATTAACGATGTCAGGCAGCTCGGCTTTCGTTTGCGCGGCCTCGCGCGCGAGGTCGGTCAGCCATCCGATTTCGTCGCCGCCGAACGGGTGTATGCCCAGATGGTCGCGCAGCAGCTTCTGGTGCCGAATTCGCGCACCGGACTGATCGTAGCGAGCGATGACCGCTCGCGGTAGCGGACCCGCACGAAGCGCGGCGCGAAGGTGGTCGATGATCACGGTCGGTACGTCGACTAGCATTGGGAAATAGCCGAGCCGCTGCAGCAGCTTCATCTGCGCCATGAGCAGCACTGTGGTCGACTCCTGGCGGACCTGGCGGCGTACGTAACGCATTTCGGCTGCAGTCGGTGTGAATGCGTCGAGCTCCGCAGCACTTGGCGCTGCCGGCAGCGCCGGATAGATCGGATCGTGAGCGATCGTCACCTTGCTCTGCGCCGCGCGAAGATTCCCTCGATCTGCCGCATGCGCTGGACCTCGTCGTCGTCCAGGTAGACCGAGGTCGTGGTAATCGACGCGTGACGCAGGTTGTCGCGCACGGTCGTGAGCGTAGCGCCATTCGCCAGCGCATGGGTGGCGTGCGTGTGGCGCATCCAATGTGGCGTTGCGCGCCGCAGCTTGCCGGCGAGTGCTGGGTGATCGACTTCGATGCTGTCGGCAGCCGCGTGAAAGAACCGGCGCAGAATCTCCCTCAATCGCGGCGTGGTGATTCCGCCGGGTGCATCGAGATGCCCGAGCAGTGGCGTATTCGGCGGCCATCGCGCCGGGTTCACGGTCAGGCCGCGTTGCACCAGGTACTGATCAAGCGCGAAACGCGCGAGTGGCGGCAGCACAACCTTGCCGATCTTCGCGCCCTTGCCGGTCAGATGCAGCCATCGCTCGCCGCGCGCGCCGATTTCGATACCGCCGAGCGTGACGCCAACCAGTTCGGCTGCCCGAAGGCCGGTTCCGTAACCGAAATCGAGTACGAAGCGCAGACGCTGCGCGGCCGGTGTCGTCCAGTCATGGGACCATTCCAGCCCATCGGCAATCGTTCGTACCAACTCCCACTCTCCAGCCGTGAAGGCGCGGGCGATGTTCAATTCACCGTTGTGCGGCGCGCCGCGTACTTTGAGGCCCGCAAACGGATTGGCCAGCACATACCGTTGCTCGATAAGCCAGCGAAACATTGCACCCAGCACCGATAGTGCGTAGGCGATGGAGTCCGGCGACAGTGCGCCCGTGAACGGCCGCCATTCGGACGACGACCGCGGCCGCGCTGGTGCGACCCACCGGGCGCGCGGCGTGGGGTGACGCAGGAAAGTGCGATAGGTGGTCGCATCTTCACTCGTCAGCGACGACAAGGCGCGGCCGCGCTCGAGGATCGCCCAGAGCAGCAGGCGTTCGGCTTCCCTGCGATAGGCGCGCTGCGTTTCCGTGGCTTCGTGCCGGTCGAGCCAGGCGTTGATAGCCTGATAATCGTTATTGGCCTCAAGTGCGCACATCGACTTCGGCGCACGGAAGATGCCGTGCGAACCGTCGACGTCATGCGGGACGCGGATGTTTTCCCACGGCGTCACGGATTCCGGGGTGGCCGCCACGATCAGCGCACGAGCCCGCTCCGTCAGCGCGGGATAAGCCGCAAAAAGGCTTCGACCCGGCGGGCACTGCGCTCCCCGAGACTGGGAATGGCGAGCCACCAGCGACGGCGACGGGGAATTCGCACTGTCAGGTCTGCCAGCGTCCTGATGCCGTGCGCACGCAACGCGGCGACGGCCCGGGACGGCAGCCACGCATCGATTGGGTCGCTGATCTTTGGGTGCGGTATCAGTAGCGATGGCAGCACGTCTATGGCGCTCGCCACTGCCTTGCAGTGACGAGTCCGTTCGCCTGCTTCGCACTGAAACAGTTTCGCCAGATCGTCGCGATGACGACTGACGGCAAAATCGATGAGTTGGCGTCGGATACAACCAATCACGCCGCGGGCCGATTTCCCGTCGCCAAGCTGCTCGGGACAATAGTGTTCGACGGCTTCGCGCGAGCCGACGCCTGCGTACCAGGTGCGCAATGCAGCCAGAGACGCAGAGTCGGGAAAGGGCAGCGGGTGTGAGATGGGCATCCAGAAATTATAGGTGCCGGGATGACAGTGGCATGACGGCCGGACGTGACGCGTTTCGTAAACTGGCAGTTTGGCAAGAAAATATACCCCTATCGCTAATATAAGTTAGCGACATAGATGCCGATTGCCGCCATTGCACTTGCCAACTACCCGAGTCCAACGGCGTATCGCATACTCCTCGCCACTGCACTGCAGGAAACGCTGCGACGCCGACTCGATAACGTGTCGTCAAGCAACAGAGAACTTCGTCAATGGCAGACTTCTCAGATATGCATTAAATACTTGCAACTGCTCAATCGACGCATTCTCGATGACGGAACGCATTTCTTTGGGGGAATTTCCCGTCTTGTGAGACAACGCCCCAATGATTGCCGCCTCGAACTGCGCCCGTTGGGTTGACGTCAAATAGTGGGCCTTCGGCGCTCGAAGTGCCCGTTTCTTCAGACGAATGGTTGCGTCCTCGGGGATCGCTACGCCACGCGCCAGGCAGGCAAGGCTGAGAGTTGCAAGGTCCTCCAGGTCGCGCACCTCGATCTCTTTCAGCTTGCCGCCCGCGTCGGAGCCCGTTAGCGGATGATTTACGCTCTGGTAAGAATAGCTTTTGGGACCCTTGGGAGGCATGTACTCAATAGTGTGGGATTGCAGGCCAGACACTTTCTCGAAGCCAAACACCACCGGCACCATACGTCCCTCGTTGATCACGGCAAGAAACGGTGTCTTGCCGTTTTCGAACTGTTGCTTCAACTGCGTGGCTGCCCGTCCATAAAGTTCATATAGTTCTCGTCCCTGAACCACGTGGCTAGGCGTTTGCGCGACTTTAAGCGTGAGCGAGGACGGGAGTTGTATCGCCTCAAACATTTTATTCAGGGTAGCGTGCTCGAACTCGGGTCCTTCGAACGACCCGGTCTTGTGAAATACCTGTCCCAAATGACCGACAATCTGTGGCCAAATATCGTCCGCGGTTTGCGCCTCGATCGTTTCAGGCGCACCCTGCATATTCAGCGGCGCTTTCTGCTTTATGCCCTCAAGCATGGCTTGCACCATCCGATACTGGAATCCGCGGCTACTTGCGGTGGTGGCCTTCCACCCAGAGCCGTTCGAATAAATGCGAGCGTTTTTGCGCAAGTCGGTGCGTGTGGTCGGCTCGCTGGGCGACGTCGGTGTTCGGTCGGAGAAGAACACCTTGCCTTCGAGGGATTGCGTGCCGCCCTTCGTATCATTGACTCCCCCCCTCAATTCACCCGACAGCAGAATCTCGAAGCCCCATGGACTCCCGTGGAACGCTTCCGGCTTGACGTAGCCAAGCGGCGCCGATTCGTTCTGGGAGTGCAACAACGCACTACGGATTAGCTGGCTCGACGCCACATCGAGAGCCATTGAGTCGAGCACGTCGAGCGGTGTCTGACGGTTATCGTTCAGGTGAACGGGTTTCAGGCCTGAATCGACAAGCTCGCGTATGGCAGTAGCATCGGCGCGCCTTACTGCGGCATGCAGCCGTAAGTCAGCAGGTGCCGCCGAATGGGCCTTCGGCGGCGGAGCTTCGGACGCGCTGCCACGCTGTCGCCGCATCTGCATGAGCCGAGACAGCGCCCCCGATGCCTGCGGCCGCGCTTGAGATGATGTCCCCGTAAGCGATTCGCGGGCACAAGCCTCGTTCGAGGCCGAGGGTGTGCTGGGAAACTGGGAACTGGAAGCTGAGGTTTCTCGGGATTTCATGGCGGTGAACAGTATTGACACGGCAGCATCAGGGGCATGGCTAGCCTATCCTCAATGACACGTGAAGACGACGAAACCAGCCGCACGCCGAGTTTGCCGGCATCCATCGCCGATGGGCTTCTTGGTGGCCGAACCTCCAACTCAGTTCGCGAACCGATGGGGTACTTATGAGCGAGAAAGGAGAACAAATCACCGTTCCACGGCTTTCGTTGTCCCCGCGTCGAGTGGCAATTGCCCATTACACCGATACTTCCGCTTCAATCTCAACTTGCTCAATAATGTTGTCGAGGTGCTTTCGCCGTACGGGGCACATCAGCAGCCTGGGAACGATCTGCTCGGCTCCCTTGACCAATCAGGCAGTCAATTTCCCATTTGAATCATCATTTTATGTCGAGGTGTGGCGGATTTTTTGCGAATCCCGGCCGACCCTCTGGTCGGTTCGACCGTGTCGTTTGTCTGTACCCGCTTGACCGGGACCTTACCCGTTGTAGATTCAGGACGCGGAGCTTTTTTCTCGCCCAATCGAGTCAGGAGTTCCGGCATACGACGTACGCCGGATCGTGCTGAAGTCTCGCTCTGGCGGGCAGGGGAGTCGTTCTCAAAGTGTTTGCCGGCAGGGGAGCGGGTCTGGCTGTTCCCACGGATAGAACGGGTAGGCATAGGTGTTCTCTATATCGTTGCGGAACGGGCAAACCTCTGTGCCGGAGACACAGTGTATTCGGCGTGCGAAGCGCAACGATCCGGTGAGGCGAAAAGCCGGTGCAAGATCCGAAGCGAACGGATTCGCGTTCTGATTTCAAGGATGGTTGTACATCGCCGGATCGGGAACGTGCTGCGCGCCGGCCTTTTCCAATGCGGTAATGGTCGTGGCATTACCTTGCTGAACCGCGATCTGCAACGCGGTCCGTCCGAGCTCGTCGGCATGCTCGAGATTCGCTCCGTGCGCGACGAGTTGCGGCACCAGATCGACCCGTCCAAACAACGCGGCGAAGGCGAGCGCCGTTTCGCCGGCATTGTTGGTCTGATCGATCGGACAGTGCGTCTGGATCAGGCGCCTGGCCAGAGCCGTATCTCCTTTGAAGAGAACGCCCATCAGCGCGGTATTGCCGTGCTGGTCACCCGTGCATGCATTCGCGCCCGTGCGCAGCAGATACTCGAGTACCTCAGGCTGATGCCGGTAGGCCGCGAGTATCACCGCCGTATAGCCCTCGTGCGTCGTCGCATCGATCGGGTAGCCCGCGGCAACGAGCGCCTGCAGAATATCGACGCGTCCGATACGCGCCGCGTCGAACCATTCTTCGTCGTAGCGGCGCAGCTCCGGGTGAGCACCGGTAGTCGCGGCCACCGGTGTCGATGCGCAACCTGCCATGGCAACGGCCACGCAGGCCATGGCCATCACGCGAAGCACAGGGGGCAGAATAGATCGGAAGGGGTTCATCGCAATGATTCTCCGCTTGAATAGGCGGCACAACTTCAAGCCTTAATACACCTTGAACCGGCGGAGACCATACAGCCGTCTCCGCCGTTTTCTAGCGGCTATTTATCCGAAAGCTTCGAGGCAAGCATTTTCACGCGCGGCAAGTCCGCGTGCGTCGCATCTACCAGACGGCTGCCGTAATCCGCATCGGCCTTGTAGAAGTACGAGAGCATCGTGTACTTGTTCGTGTCGTTGGTCACGTGGTTCAGGTCGCCGGACAGCGCCGTCACCAGATCCTGCTTGTCCTGCTCGGAAAGGGTGCGGTAGTACTCGCCCGCCTGCCGGAAGTTGAGCGTCTTGCGGATCGCCATTTGCTGAGTCGTGCCGGAAAGCGGCGTCTGCACGTACTTGTAGCGTGGGTCCTGGGGAATCTCGCCGAGCGTGGAAGGCTCGTAATTCACTTCGCCCTTGCGGTCGCCGAAGTTCATCTTGCCGTCCTGGTTGTTGTTCACAACCGGCACGCGCGGGCGATTGATCGGCAGGCTATTGAAGTTCGCGCCGAGACGGTACATCTGCGTATCCGCATAGGCAAACATCCGGCCTTGCAGCATGCGGTCCTCGGACGGCTCGATACCAGGCACCATCCGCGACGGCGCGAACGCCGATTCCTCGGTGCTTTCGAAGTAGTTATCCGGTACGCGATTGAGGGTCAGCGTGCCGATCTTGCGCTCGGGCACATTGCTCCAGATCTTCGTGTCGTCGAGCGCGTCATAGTCGGACTTGTTCAGGTCCTGCGGATTCAGCACCTGGATATACAGGTCCCATTTCGGATCGTCTCCCGCTTTGATTGCGTGGTACAGATCGTTCGTCATCAGGTTCCAGTCCGCGCCGATCGAGCCGGGGATATCCTGCGGGCGGATACCATGCATGCCTTGCTCGCTCCTGAAGTGGAACTTCACGTAGTGCACCTGGCCCTGCGCGTTGACAAGCTTGAACGCATGCACGCCATAGCCGTCCATGTGGCGATACGAATCCGGCATGCCTTCCGTGGTGTACAGGTGCGTGAGCATGTTCGTCGCTTCGGGCGCATGCGAGAAGAAGTCGAACGCGAGGTTAGCGTCCTGAACGCCCGTCACGGCACTCGGCTTGTTGGCATGCACGAAGTCGGGAAACTTGATGGCATCGCGAATAAAGAAGATCGGCATGTTGATGCCCACCAGATCCCAATTACCCTGGGTCGTGTAGAACTTGATCGCGAAGCCACGCGGGTCACGTGCCTGCTCCGGCGAGCCGCGATAGCCCATGACCGTCGAAAAGCGCACGAAAACAGGTGTTTTCGTGCCGGGCTTGAACACTTGCGCGATCGACAGGTCGTTGATATCGGCAGTGCTCTCGAAGTCGCCGAAAGCGCCGGTGCCGCGCGCGTGCACGACGCGCTCGGGAATACGCTCACGATCGAAGCGCTGCAGTTTTTCGATCAGATGCGAGTCTTGCAGCGTGTCCGGACCTTCCGGTCCGGCCGTCTGCGAGTTCTGGTTGTCGCCAACCGGCGATCCGTTATCGCGCGTCATATCGGCGGCATAGGGAGACGACATCATCGCGGCGCAGGTTGCGGCCACGAGACTCTTCGCGATTCGCTTCGTTCTTTCTGACATTTCGATTGTTCTCCGGCGTCAATTTTCGGCTACTTAAAAATCCGCTTAATTAGACGAAAAGGACCGACTGGCGTCCAATTGAAAATCGAAATTGACGCGATAGTTGCTTGCGAATCCAGGCAAATCAACGCGAGCTTCTCGCATAAAAAATACTATTCGCATTTTTCAGAAATGCTTTAATAGAGAACACTCGAGCACTGGTATATGCAAATTGACTTGCTATTGCGTTGGCGACTTGGCTGATCTTTATGCTTGGCATTCGCCGCAACCCATTCATTCTCGATGTGATTGTTGCGATGAGCGTGCCGGCACCCACGCACAAGCGGAAACGGCGCCCCGATAGCTTACGTGTCACAAAAGCGGACAAAGTTAACCTTGTACATTTGACGAGAATGCAATAGAGCCGGCGGAACCGGACGCACATCTTATTCGGCTCACGCCCCTTCGGAATACGCGACCGCGCTTCGCCGCAAGAACCGCGTAGTCGACTGACGCGAGTACATTCGACTCAACTTTGAACCCGTGTCTTTCGCCATGCGTACCAGCAATCTACCCGCCACGCCCTATTCGCCGACGGATCCCGGACGGTCAGCGAATCCGGCCCATCCCCAGTCGCCGGAGTATCGCCGGGACAGCGGCGAACGCGTACGCGAATTCCAGGCGAGGCTGAACGCCACGGTATCGGCACTCACCAACATTCCACCGGGCCAAATCGCTGACATGATGCGCCGTGCGTCGCTGCGACAATTGCAGGACATCAACGAACGAATCCGTACCTGGGTTGCGAGCGGGATGACGTAGAGAATCTCATCACTCGCATCGAATTTGCGCGAGAGCATCTACAGCGTGGCGGTGAAGTGCATGTCGGCATCCGTTTCTCGTGCCAAGGATGAGCGCTACGCGCTCGCCAAGAATTTGACGGTGGGGCCTATCTAAAATCGAGTTCCTCGTATAAGAACTACTATTCGTATTCTCAGAAAGCGTGAATAGAGAACACTGCCATATACAAGTTGACTTGCAATTCGCCGCAAAACAGGAGTCCGGCAAGCCAGCCGTTCTCGTTGTAGACGCCAGCGTCAATGGCAGCATGGCGGCCGCCAAGGTTTGCTTGCGCCTCTAAGGAAATCAAATCGAGCTTCGTATATATGAACGACTATTCGCATTTGCAGGAAGCGCGAATTGGGGACACTCGTACACTTGCATGTGCATAAGTGATTTGCTATTGCGCTGACGACTATTCGATCTTTACACCGTGCATTCGTCATGCATGCACCTGATGTTTAATGAATCGAGGCGTAGTGAAGGTTATCGCGCGTGGATAGCCTCGTGGACACACGTCCCTCGCAGGCCGGCACTTTGTCGTCTTCGCCATGCTCGTGCCTGTTCATTCCGCGCGCACTATCCAAAGTGACTCACGCGCTCTGGTGATAACCGGCAACAAAGATATTCCCGGCCTCGGCGTACTACCCGAACGAGGCGCGCGATTGTGATGCTCATGTTAGCGCGTGAGCAGTACGCCCACCGTTGCGAGCAGGAAGGCAATCGCGATGCCGTACGCAGCGTGCATGTAGCAGGCCTGGCGCTTATAGCGCGCCGTATACGAAGGGGCGAAGTCCTTCATGCACTTGCCGAAGACGTTGATGGGATTGGCCTCATACTGAGCATACTTCGCGCGATTGCGCTCATAGATCAGTCGCTGCGACTCCTTGATCTTGTCTCTTTCGACCAGCTCAGTCGATCGCGAGCTTTTCTTGATGCGATAGAAAAGCAGCGGCGCGTCAATGTATTGGACTTTGGATTCGGGGTTCAGAAGTCGTACATAGAATTCCCAGTCTTCAAAGCCGAAGATCATTTCCGGAGAGTAGCCACCCGCGGCCAGAAACGCCTCACGCCGGTAAATAGCCGTGTTGACGATCATGTTTTGCCAGAGCAGCTTTTCGTAGCTATATGTTGGCAAGCGCCACACCTTGCGACTCTCGCCAAAACGTTGCGTGCCGGTATACACGAGCACGGTATCGGGCTGGACCTCGAAGCGCTCGACGACTCGGCGCAGATAGTCCGGGTGCAGTTTGTCGTCGCCATCGAGCGGCACAAAGAGTGAGCCGCACGCCTGAGTAAAACCAAAGTTGCGAGCCGCAGCAACGCCGCCGTTATCCTTGAGAAAAGGCAGAAACCGGCGATCCTTCTTTGCGTATTGCCGAATAATGGCGTCAGAGCCATCGGTAGAGCCGTCATTCACGATGATGCATTCCCAGTCGCCGTAGGATTGCACCAGCACCGATTCGAGGGCTTCGGCAATGAACGCTTCCTGATTGAAGCAGGGAACGACGATGGAGACTTTAGACATGGCCTATTTGAGTTTTATTATTTGAGCCGCTTTTTTAGCGGCTTTCTTCTGAAGAATTCTAGCTGATTGATGTGCTGGCGAGGGTCGGGTGGTTTGGGTGGGTGTGGTGTGTCGGATGGGGGGTATTGGGAGGTTTTATTTAATTTTACATAATCTTAATTATCAACCATAAATTTGTGAGTCCAAAATTCAGATGTCGTGTTTCCGCAGAGGATCAACGCAAAGTTGCTATGGAATTCCTGAAAAAACCACCTAATGTTTTCTGGAATTGCCGCATTGGCGCTCTGGAACAGATAAATGGTCTTTTAGGTGGAAAAAGCGTGCCGTGGCCGTTTCATAGAGACTTTGGGTGGAATCGTCATTTGGATCGACGGAACAGAAATGTGGGAGGCAATCCAGCCTGTTTGTACAGAAATCAGGGGGAAATGACAGAAAGAGGCAGTTTCGGCTCTTTCCACACGGATTTCTGTCAGTCTATGAGCCTGCCGACATTTCTGTACTTTAGTGCGCCGGATCTGGCTGTAGAGATCAGGAACAAATCGGAGGAAACGCCCGCCAGCCACGCGTTGACGGGATTTGCGCATACGGTCGCTCCGTCCCTTGTCTGGCCCACCCAAGCGCGTTGCGGTGCGTTCAAACGGGCTGCCTGAAAAAGACTGGGACCGAATTGGCAACGGTAGCGAAGATGGCGTCCACAGGAAATAACGAATCGAACAGGTACCGTCTGTCGAGTCAAATGCTGCTGCCTGCCTGCAACGACTCTGATAACCAATGAGCTACGCTGGTGGCGCTTCACGCCAAGACGTCCGATTCAGTAGCGCTACGTTGACGCAACACAGCTATCTAACCGTGAACCGTCAGCATGCGCCCTCGTCTTAATCGCTATACAGAAGTAGTCGGCGAACCTCGAGGGCCGGCGCGATCGCGGGTTGTCAAAAGCCTCGGCGAGGTGGCGCTGCCGTGGCTTGCGAGTTATTGCAGTCGCCCCAACCTGCTGAGGCTCAGAGTCTGCCGAAGGCTTCGGCAATAGCAGACGTGCAATGCTGTTCAGCGTATCAGGAAGAGCTCTCGTATGACCCCACCGCACTTCCGGAACTAACGACACAAACAGCTCGTTTTGAAGGACATGCAGCGAGAGTGATTCCTGTGGAATCCACTGCCCCGTCTCAAACAGAAGCCTGACCTCCTCAAGCAAATCGGGAGGCAGCCACTCTACGGTACTTCCTACGCTGATCCGCTTGTCACCGCCGAGCGGCCTGCGCCGCCCGTTCGCCAACAGCCAGCGATAGAACGGACCCGCTGCCTGAAGCGAGGGCGAGCCCTGTTCGCGCAAACCTCGATCCAGCATTGAAGCAATGTAGACACCTGTCGGGTCCAGATCGCCGAAATATTCGGCGTAGGGTGCGCCGCTGCGCGCGAGAGCATCACCAATAGCTCGCGCGGACTTAAGGATCGTATTCCCGCTACCGTAGCCTATTGAACGATACCGCAACGCTTCTTGGTTCCACTGCAGCATGGACCAGTATGTATGGTGGTTCTCGAGAACCAGGAGAGCACCGCTTGAACCGACGAAATCCTCCCGCGCCAACGGCGGTTCTGGATTACACGCCCCGATCGCGGACAATGGTATTTTTCCGTACAGCAGATCTCCCTTCACCACGCCGTCAAAGGCCTTCTCGTCGCCAAAGATCTCCAAAGCACGCTCCCGAAATGGCAAGGTCACCGTGAGCTGGTGACGACGCTCAATGAGAAACTGGTTGATGACTTGGAGTTTCTCCAGTTGCGACGCCCGCAATACTCCCGTGGCGAACGACAATTCGGGAAGCCAGTTGACCGCGGAAAAGTCGGGTTTTTCGACCTTCTCGCGCACCACGATCGCCCATTGTGGCAGTTTCGGGGTCCCGTAGGCATCCCAGCCTGAGCGCGTAGCCGGAAACCGGAGGACGCCACTCTCCGCCAGGGCATCGAGGGCCGCTCTGACTCGCGTGCGCAGGTTCCCGTCCGACCGGAACTCAGGAATCCGAGCGCATCCTGACCATTGAAATCAAGCTCGGTAGTGTCTTGTAGACAGAGCACGACCTGATGCGTTTGCATCCGCTTTTGCGTCTGCTGCCAATGCGGCTCCAGAATCGCATGCCACTGGACCTTCTCGTTATCGAAGAAGCGGTACGCCGCTATCGTTTCGCCCCAACCATGACATGCCTGCGGCACGCTGGCCGTCGGGTCGACCGCCATCCTTTCCATCAAAAGCCTCGCTCGCTTGTTCAGGCGCGCGTCGCCAAGGTCCAGTTGCTCGAATTCCGTTTGTGTCTAGGGCGTCGATTCCGTGACCAAGGCGTCCGCTCAAAAGCGGAGAGTAAACGGCAAACGCCGACAGCTTACAAGCGCGGCGCTATGTCATTGAAGGTAAACGACCTTTCTCGCCACCGCGGACCGGTGGTGACATTGTGTATAACGACATGCTTTCAAGGACGGAACCCCGGTGATTGAAAGCACTCTGCGGGCGGTCTGATCATGCCTGTCTGTCCGCCCGCATGCACCAGACTTGACAATTGCTCAAGCCCTCGCCAGGTAGCGGACATGGCCTATCACTTCAGAGCCATCATCACCTCATCAAGTCTCGACCCTGTACGAAAAGACGGGAGACGGGATAGACGTCTGCACTTATGCTATCGATTGTGACTGCTCCTGCGCACAAATGACTCGTTGCGTCGGCACGTTTCTCATCGATTAGTCGCTTGCGCAAACATGCCCGTCAAAAAGACACCCTGGTTGATCAGGCACACGCCGCGTCCTGAAGCCCGAATCATGTTGTTCTGCTTCCCTTATGCTGGCGGTGGGGCTGCCCTTTATCGACGCTGGGCATCAGCGATGCCCGACTATATCGAAGTCGTCGCAGTTGAGCCCCCAGGACGTCAGACGAGATTTTTCGAGCCGCCTGTCAGCGACCTCAGCGAAATGGTCGACGCGCTGATTGACGCGACTTTCCCGCTTCTGACCAAACCGTACGCAACGTTCGGCTATAGCCTTGGCAGCATCGTGAGTGTCGAGTTCGTGCGCGAAGTGGTGCGGAGAGGGAAGCCCCCTCCATTGCACATGTTCTGCTCGGCGCATCGTGCGCCTCATATCGGACCGCGCGACAACCCCATCCACATGCTGCCTGAGCATGAACTCATCCAGCGTCTCGTGGAAATGGGGGGCACGCCCATCGAGCTTGTTGCACAACCAGAATGGCTAGGGCCCTTCCTGAAGGCGATTCGCTCGGATCTGCGAATTGCCGAACGCTATCGCGCGAATGCCCCCTTTACATTACCCGGGAGGTTATCAGTCTTCGGAGGAAGGCACGATAGCGATGTCGAACTTTCGTCACTCTGTGCGTGGGAAGCGTATAGCGACGGACCATTCAAGCTGCGGCTCATCGATGGAGGACACTTCTTTATCCATACATCAGCGGCTGAAGTGATGTCTTATATTCTCGCCGACCTGTCATGGATACACGCAACGCTCGATCAAGACTTGGCCTGAACTGGTGGTCTACACCAAGATACGTTCAATACCGCCTCGATTCACCTCGCTGACGTAGTTTGCGAGCCACTCTTCGCCCAATATTTTTCTCGCCATTTCTACAACAATATAGTCTGAGCTCATGTCTGCGTCTTCTGCATAGCGTGAGAGACCCTGCAGACACGCTGGGCACGTGGTGAGGACCTTCACGTTACCACCAAACTTTTCGGCACGAAAGCGCCCTGCTGCTTTCTTCAATTCCTCTTCCTTGCGGAAACGCACCTGCGTCGAGATGTCGGGACGCGTAACCGCCAGCGTGCCCGACTCGCCGCAGCAGCGATCGTTCTTCTCGATCCTGTAGCCGTCGTGCTCCGAACCCATCAACTGATTGACGAGCTTGACCGGGTCGATCGTCTTGATCGGCGTGTGGCACGGGTCGTGGTACATGTAGCGCACGCCGTTCACGCCATCGAGCCTGATGCCCTTCTCCAGCAGAAACTCGTGGATGTCG
>NZ_JAAGPS010000122.1:0-21551 GCF_017105025.1 Paraburkholderia sp. Ac-20336
GGCGCCGGCCGCACCGCGCTCGCAGCGGGGCGCGGATCGCAAGCCCGTGACGCTGCCGCCCGCGACCGCCGCCGAATACAAGGGCAGCTGATAGCGTCGCTGCTATGCAGTTGGCCCGCGCACGGGTGGAGATGGAGCGTGGGCGGTGGGCGTGGTGTCGTGTTTCCGTGGCCGATCAGCGTGCCGTCCGCGCGCGATCATGTCGACGATGCCATGAGCGAGCAAGGGGCGCACGGCTATCGGACGGCACCGTCACGGTTTCGGCCGGAGGCTGCAGCGCAGGACACAGAGCACAGCGAAAGAGAAAAACAAGGCCGCGGTGTTCGACACGGCGGCCTTGCTCGAAAAAGAACGATAAGAGAAACGGCAACGCGGGAAAACCCCAGCACGCGACAGTCGGTCGCGTCACACCCGCAGCCCGTCAGCAGCCCTGATCTTCAGCCAGCCTGAAGTGTTGGCTGACGTGTCGCGCTAAAGACGCTACCCGAGCACGCTACCTGAGCGAACGCGGCGTGGCGTCTCCCGCCGCATCGAGGCGCCGCACGCCGCGCCGGGTGCCGGCCCGCGTCGCGCCGAATTCGGTCAGGATCTTGCTGCGCGCGCGGCTGGCAAACACGAGGAAGCCGAAGCCATCCGCCTCGTACCAGTAGCCGCCGTTCTCGAGCCCATCGAGCGGCTGTTCCAGTGCGTTGGTGATCGATTCGATGCAGCGCCGCCGCAATTCGGCCGGCGCGGGATAGGGCGGCTGCGCGCCGCGTACGCTGCACAGAAGCACGTCGAGCCCGGGCAGCACATGCGCATAGAGAACCGGCTCGTCTTGCGAGCGGGCACGCGCAATCTTGGTGTCGAGCTGACCGAACGGCTTGAAATGCCGTAGGACCGCGAGGAACGACTCGTCGCCGTCCACCTTCGCGCGCCTACGCTTTTTCGGGAAGGACATAAAAATTCGCCTGAAAAAGAATTGCAAGAAACGCTGCGTCCTCATGCGACCACTCCCGGCTTTCGCGCGCCGCACGTCGATCTTTTATAGCATACGAGAAGGCCGGATTCACGATGATTCGACTGCCTGCGTCGCCTCACCGTTTCCCGCACGAATCATGCCGAATCGCCTTGCTGCGCGCTTTCGCTTCCCAGCACATGTTCTCTCCATCATAGACTCACGAGGCGCCGAAAAAACATCCCGTGCCAATAAAAAAGTCATTTTTGTGTGCGAGAGCGCTTCTTGACGCTACGTTGAAATATCTCGAATTCACGTCGATAATGGCCCGTCTGGTCGCGCTGCGCCAGCATCGCGGGCGCGACGGGCGCGCGCGAGCCGCCACGGTTTAAACGGCCGTCTGAACGCGCTTGCGGGAACATGAAACTATTCACCAAGGGTCTGCTGCTGATTGCGGTGCCGAGCGTGGTCGAACTCGCGCTGCTCGGCATCGTCTTCGATACGCAGGAGCAGACCGCGCAGGCCGCGCAATGGGTCGATAACAGCAAGCAGATTCTTTACCAGTCGTCGGCCATCGTCGATCCGCTGCTGCGCCAGGCGGCGCGCGTGCGCACGGCCATGGTGACCGGCGACGCTTCGTTGATCGACCGCCGCGCGGTGTGGGTCGACCTCAGCGACCGGCTCGCGAAGCTCGACACGCTGGTCGCCGACACGCCGCAGCAGGCCGAGCGCGTGCATAACATGCGGCGCGCGATCGACGCCTACCGCGAGCAGAGCGTCGCGATCTCGCAGGCGCTGCACGAGCGCCGCAGTCTGAGCCCCTACCTCGCGCTCGAAAGCGGCCCATTGCCGCAGCAGGTCGCCGGGTTTCGCGACGAGCTGGCCGCGTTCGGCGCCGAGGCGTCGCGGCTCGACGTCGAGCGCTCGATCGCGCTCGCGCAGCGGCGCGAGAGCCAGCAATACGCGCTGATCGCCGCCGTGTTCGGCTCGATGCTGATCTGGGCGGCCACCGCGATCGTGTTCGCGCGCAGCATCGGCCGGCGTCTCGAAGTGCTGACCGATAATGCCGAGCGTCTCGGCAGTGGGCGGCCGCTCGCGGCGCCGCTCTCGGGCAGCGACGAAATCGCCGCGCTCGACGTCGTGCTGCATCAGACCGAGGCGCGTCTGCGCGAGGCCGAGGCCGAGCAGGCTGCGCTGAAGGCGCAACTCGAAGCGCGCGCGCACGAACTGGCGGCGGTCAATGACGAGTTGCGCCAGGAAACGCAAGACAACGAAATGTTCATCTACAGCGTGTCGCACGATCTGCGCTCGCCGCTCGTGAACCTGCAAGGCTTTTCGAAGGAGCTGCACGTCTCGTGCGACGAGCTGGACGGCATCGTCGCGAGCGCCGGACTGCCGGCGGGCGAAGAGCACCGCATGAAGCACATTCTCGATGGCGACGTGCGCGAGTCGCTGTACTATCTGCGCACCGCGGTGGCGCGCGCGGCGTCGATCATCGACGCGCTGCTGCGCATTTCGCGCGCGGGCCGGCTCGAATACCAGTGGCAGCGCGTGAGCGTCGGGCGTGCGGTGGACCGGGTCGTCGAGGCGCTGCAGGGGACGATCAGCCAGCGCGAGGCGGTCGTCACGGTGCGCGATCTGCCGCCCGCGTGGGGCGATCCGGCGGCGGTCGAGCAGATCTTCGGCAATCTCATCGGCAATGCGCTGAATTTTCTGGACCCGGCGCGGCGCGGGCGCATCGAGATCGGCGCGCTCGAACTCGAACCCGTCGACGCCAGCGAGCCGCGCGCGGTGCGCATGCGCACGTATTACGTCCGCGATAACGGGCTCGGCATTCCGGCGGCGTATCTGTCGAAGGTGTTTCGCGCGTTCCAGCGTCTGCATGGCGACGTGGCGAGCGGCGAGGGCATCGGCCTCGCGGTGGTGCGGCGCACGGTCGAGCGGCATGGCGGGAGCGTATGGGTCGAGTCGGCCGAAGGCGCGGGCTCGACGTTTTTCGTGGTGCTGCCCGAGCAGCCGATACGGCTTTGAGGCAGAACGAACGCAGCACAAATGTTGCACAAACGCAGCACAGAAGCGATGCGAACGTCGGCAGCAGTCAGCCTGACCGGTCGCCGGCACGGTTCAGCAGGGAGAGCATATGAGTCACGCGCAAACGGTCAGCATCGTGCTGATCGAAGATGACGACGGCCATGCGACGCTCGTCGAGCGTAATTTGCGTCGCGCCGGCATTTCGAACGGTTTCGTGCGCTTTCGCGACGGCCAGCAGGCACTCGATTATTTTTTCGGCCCGGCATCCGCGGGCGCCCCGCGCGATACCGACGGCAATCCTTTTCCGCCGCACGAAACGCTCGAAAACCTCGTCGTGCTGCTCGATCTGAAAATGCCGCGCGTGGACGGCTTCGAGGTCTTGCGGCGTCTGAAGGAAGCGCCCGAAACCGCTGCGGTGCCGGTGATCGTGCTGACCACGACCGACGATCCGCGCGAAATCGCGCGCTGCTACGAGCTCGGTTGCAACGTCTACATCTGCAAGCCGGTCGAATACGACGTGTTCATCGAAGCGGTACGCCGGCTCGGCTTTTTCCTGCAAGTGGTCAAGCTGCCGCCGGGGCATCGGTTGGCGCCGTCCTGACCCGGCCGCCGGCGCCCACGGTCTATGGGACAAGTCCGTGGACAGGCCGCATGAAGCTGACCGAAAGCCATTCGTGACAAGATAAGCACCGAACCTAGCCAGAGAAGACCTGCATGACCGACGAAGTATCCACGCCGCATGCCGCCTATGTGCTCGTCGTCGACGACGACGAAGGTATCCTGCGGCTCGCGCGCAAGTCGCTCGAACGCGCCGGCTGCCGGGTGGCCATCTGCGCCGGCATCGAGGCCGCGCGCGACCGGCTCGCGAACGGCGCCCCCGATCTGCTGGTGCTCGACTATCAGCTGAGCGGGCCGGAGACCGGGCTCGATTTCTTCCGCCGCCTGCGCGCGGAAGGCGTGCGCATTCCGGCGATCCTCGTGACCGGCTTCACCGACGAATCGCGCGTGATCGAAGCGCTGCGCGCCGGGGTGTCCGACGTGGTGCCGAAGTCCGGCGACTATCTCGACTATCTGCCCGAGGCCGTCGAGCGCGTGCTGTCGCAGGTGCGGCTGCAACGCGCCTCGGACGAAGCGTGGTTGTTGCGCGATCGCGAGCTGCATTACCGCACGCTGTCCGAGGCGCTGCCGCATCTGGTGCTGACCTGCAACGCGGCCGGCGATTGCGATTTCCTCTCGAAGCAGTGGTACGACTACACGGGCATGGCCGAGCCCTGTCCCGCTCACGGTCTCGCATGGCTCGACGCGGTGCATCCCGACGATCGCGAGGAGATTCGCTGCAGCTGGCTCAAGGCCGTCGCCAGCCAGAGCGGCGACTATCGCCACGAGATGCGGATTCGCCGTCACGATGGCGAGTACCGCTGGTTCGACGTGCGCGTGGTGGCGATGCGCGACGCCGAGCACAACGTCAGCAAATGGTTCGGCAGTTGCACGGACATTCATTCGCAGCGCGAGGCGATCGAGGAGCGCGAGCGGCTGCTCGCGTCGGAGCAGGCCGCGCGCCAGGCCGCCGAGGAAGCGAACCGCGCCAAAGACCGCTTTCTCGCGATGCTGTCGCACGAATTGCGCACGCCGCTCACGCCGGTGCTCGCGGGCGCGAGCGTGCTCGAGATGATCCCCGATCTGCCCGACCAGGCGCGCGGCAGCGTGCGCATGATTCGCCGCAACGTCGAACTCGAGGCACGGCTCATCGACGATCTTCTCGATCTCACGCGCGTCGCGAACGGCAAGCTGCGGCTGTCGCTCGAAACCGTCGACGTCCACGAAGTGATCGACAGCGTGCTCGAGCTCTTTCGCAGCGAGATTCAGGTCAAGCAGCAGGACGTGCATATCGACAAGCACGCGGCGCATCACTACGTGCTCGCCGATCGCGCGCGCCTGCAACAGATGCTGTGGAACCTGATTCGCAATGCCGCGAAGTTCACGCCGGACGGCGGCCACATCTACGTGCGCACGCGCGACGAGCGCATGCACGTGCAGATCTCGGTCGAGGATACCGGCATCGGCATCGAGCCGGAGCAGATCGGCAAGCTGTTCAATGCGTTCGAGCAGGGCGACCAGAACATGACGCGGCAATTCGGCGGCCTCGGTCTCGGCCTCGCGATCACCAAGGCGCTGACCGACGTGCATGGCGGCAGCGTGATCGCGCAGAGCCCCGGCCCGCACTGCGGCGCGACCTTCACGATCACGCTGCCGACCGCGGCCGCGCCCGCCGCGGCGCGGCCCGTGGTGGTGCCGAGCACCGTGCAGCCGGCGAGTCCGCTGACCGTGCTGCTGATCGAAGATCACGCGGATACCGCCGAGGTGATGGCGCAGCTCATCCACAGCCTCGGCCATGAGGTGACGGTGGTCGGACGCGTCGATGACGCGCTCGCCGCGACGCAATTGCAGCGCTTCGATCTGATTGTCAGCGATGTCGGCTTGCCCGACGGCACCGGCCTCGATTTCGTCAAGGCGTTCCGCGAGCATTCGGATGCGCCGGCCGTGGCGCTGACCGGCTTCGGCACCGACGAGGACGTGCGCCGCTGCCTGAGCGCGGGCTTTACTTCGCATCTGACCAAGCCTGTCAATTTCGGCCAGCTCGAAACGATGATCGACAGCGCGGCGCAGTTGAAGGCGCGCAAGGACGGCTGAGGGGTCCGTGCTTTGATCTGACGTAACGTTTAACGTTTCGGCATGCGCTGGCGTACGCGTGGCGCGACGGCTGGTGCATACCGGCTGCTTCGTGCAGAAAAAATCGGGAAAAACACAAAGGCCTGTTGCGACGGCAATCGCAACAGGCCTTTGTGTTTGTATTGCTTCGACTCCGGCTTTCAGTCTTTAAACCGCGAACCGGAGTTTCACTGCCTCTTCAATGCTGCTGATTCTTTAGCGAATCGCGAATCTCGCGCAGCAGCAGCACGTCTTCGGGCGTCGCCGGCGGTTCTTCCGGTGCGGCTTCGGCCGGCTTGCGCAGATTGTTGATGAACTTGACCATCAGGAAAATGATGAACGCGAGGATGATGAAGTTGATCAACACCGTGATGAACGAACCATAGCCGATCACCGCGACGCCGGCCGTTTGCAGGTCCTTGTACGAACCGGGGCTGCCTTTATAGGTTGCCGGAATATCGCCGAGGCGAATGAACATATTGGAGAAGTCGAGGCCGCCGGTAGCGAGCCCGACGATCGGCATGATCAGGTCTTTGACGACCGAATTAACAATGCTGGAAAAAGCGCCGCCGATAATCACACCGACAGCGAGATCCATCACATTGCCCTTGAGGGCAAATTCTTTAAATTCTTTAACTATGCTCATAGAAGTACCTCCCCAGATATGAATAGCCGAATAATACCAATCTGAGGCGGATAGGCTAGTGTTTTAGCCGCAATACGAGCAACGCTTTCAGATGGCACGCGCTAGTGCGGAAACTGTGACGCGCTATGACGCGCGCGTTCGAGATGCGCGGCAAAACTGACCGGGTCCGTGTTGGTGCCGCACAGCAGGACGCCGACGCGCCGGCCATGCAACGGTTCGCGCAATGGTCCGAGCAATGCCGCCGTGGCGGCGGCGCAAGCGGGTTCGACGGCGAGCTTCAGTTGCTGGAAGAGAACCAGCATCGCCGCGCGCAATTGATCGTCGGAAACGGTGACGAGCCGATCGATATGACGGCGGCAGAGTTCATAGCTGAATTGCTCGGTATGCGGCGACATCAATGAGTCGGCAATGCTGTGCATATGGCCCATTCTGACCGTATGGTTGGCGGCAAAGCTCTTGCTCATCACGTCCGCGCCTTCGGGTTCGACGCCGTACACGTGGATGTTCGGGTTCGCGAGCCGCAGCGCCGTGGCGACACCGGCGGCGAGCCCGCCGCCGCCGACCGGCACGATCGCCGCTTCGAGGTCGGGCGTTTGCGTCGCCCATTCGTAGCCGAGCGTGGCCGAACCGAGCACCGTGCGATAGCCGTTGAACGGATGCACGAAATAGCGGCCTTCCTCGGCTTCGATGCGGCGCACCAGTTCGAATGCCTCGGCGAGATCTTCCGCATAGACGATGTCGGCGCCGTACTCGCGGCATAGCGCGACGCGCGCCGAATTCGCCGCGCTGAACAGCACGACCTTCGCGCCGATGCCAAGACGCATCGCCGCGTACGCCACCGCCACCGCGTGATTGCCGCCCGACACGCAGGTCACGCCCGCGCTCTTTTGCGTATCGTCGAGCGCGAGCAGGTTCGTGAATGCGCCACGCGCCTTGAAGCTGCCGCCCGCCTGCAACAGTTCGAACTTGAAATTCACCGGCGTGCCTTGCAGCGATGCAAAATCGAGCCGGTCGAATACTGGCGTGCGCACGACCCACGGCGTCAACGCAAAGTGCTGCGCGGCGATTTCGTCGAGCGTGGGGATCGGTTCGCCGTCGATCGTGTGATCCGTGTGCTGCGGCATGGCGCTTGACATGGCGTGAGCTCCGGCGTCGTCGATATGGCTGAGACCCGTTTCGCGGCGTGCAGTTTCAGTGCGACGGGCCTTGCCTCACGACTTTGTGCCGCCCAGCGTTGCTTGACGGCGTTGCCTTGCCGCGCTGTCTTGTGCACCGTTGCTGCGCGCACCGCTACTTCGCGCGTCTCATCGAGCCGCCTCGACCGACATGCTATGAATGAACTTGCCGAGAAAACGCTCGCAGGCCGCGAGCTGTTCGAGTTCGACGAATTCGTTGGCCTTGTGCGCCTGCTGGATGTCGCCGGGGCCGCACACGATGCTCGGAATGCCCGCGTTCGAAAACAGTCCGGCTTCGGTGCCGTAGGCGACCTTGCGCTTGTCCTGATCGGCGGTGAGCGCGCGCACGAGCTGCGTGATCGCGGCCTGTTCAGACGAATCGAGTCCGGGCGCCGCGGCGATCTTCGTGATCTCGATCGCGGCCGACGGATGCTCGCGCAGCATTTTCGGCAGCAGCGTGTCGCGCGCGTAGGTCTCGATGCGCGCGAAAATCTGCTCGGGATCGAGCGTCGGCAGATTGCGGAACTCGAACTGGAACTGGCATTCGGCCGGTACCGTGTTGATCGCGTTGCCGCCCGAGATCGTGCTGGTTTGCGCGGTGCTGAACGGCACGTCGTACAGTTCGTCGAAAGGGCCTTGCTCGCGGAACTGGTCGGCCATGTCGCGGATATAGCAGATCAGGCGCGCGGCGTACTCGATCGCGTTCAAGCCCTTGGGCGTCAGCGATGAATGCGCGGCTTGGCCGCGCACGCAGCACTGATACGCGTTGATGCCTTTGTGCGCGATGATCGGGCGCATGCTGGTCGGTTCGCCGACAATGCAGCCGTCCGGCTTCACGCCGCGCTTCATCAGATCGGCGATCAACAGCGGCGCGCCGACGCAGCCGACTTCCTCGTCGAACGACAGCGCGAAGTGAATCGGCTTCGCGAGCTTCGTGCGCTGCATGTCCGGCACGAGTGCGAGCGCCGCGCCGATAAAGCCTTTCATGTCGCAGGTGCCGCGGCCATAGAGCTTGTTGCCGCGAATCTCGGGCTTGAACGGATCGCTGTCCCACTGCTGGCCGTCCACCGGCACCACGTCGGTGTGGCCCGACAGCACCACGCCGCCATTCGTTTCGCCATCGTGCGCGGGAATCGTCGCGAACAGATTGGCCCACTTGCCGCCCTTGCCGTGCGTGAGCGTCGCGTCGATGCCGGCCGTGCGCAATGCGTCGCGCACGGTTTCGATGAGGCCGAGATTCGGGTTGCGGCTCACGGTGTCCATCGAGACGAGGCGGGTGACCCAGGGGAGGGAAATCGGCGAAGCGGGAGCAGAAGACGTGGAGGATTGCGCTGCTTCAGCGGCATGAGACATGACTGGACTCCGGCATTTTAGTCTGTCGATCATATCCCAAACGAAAGCGGGCAAGCGCATTCGTCAGCTGAAGCGGCATTGGCGCAGCGCAGCATCGACAGACAGAAAACGGGGGGACGTCCCCCCTTTTCTGCATCGTCCGTACGTGGCGTACGTAATGCGGCGTGCGTGAGCGATATGCTTCGTTGCACGATCCGCCTCTCATGCGCGACTCGACTCAACTCAACTTGACGCATCGGCCATGTGCGCACCATGCCTGCGCACACCCCGGCGCCTCAACGCGCAGCCGTGGCGGCTGCCGTATCGCGGCTCGGCGAACCGAGCGCGCGCAAGGTCTCCTTGACGGTCGCGACGCGCACTGCGAGATCGGGGCTGCGCGTTTCGATGCGCAGCTTGTCCTGACCCGCGAGCTTGATGTGCTTGTGCTTCTGCACCATCTCGATGATCCGCATCGCGTCGACGGGCGGATTGGGGATGAACTGCAGCCCGATCACCGCTTCGCCCGCATCGATCTTCGAAATGCCGAGCGGCTTCGCGGCGAGCCGCAGACGGTGCGTTTCCACGAGCGCATGTGCCGGCGGCGGCAACTTGCCGAAACGGTCGATCAATTCTTCCTGGATGCCGTCGATCGAATCGTTGTGTTCGCAGTTCGCGAGCCGCTTGTAGAGCGACAGACGCTCCTGCACGTCGCCGCAATAGTCCGACGGCAGGATTGCCGGCGTGTGCAGGTTGATCTCGGTGGTCGCGGCAAGCGGCGCGGTGAGGTCAGGCTCCTTGCCGTTCTTGAGCGCCTTGACCGCGTCGTTGAGCATGTCGGTATACAGCTGGAAGCCGATCTCGTGAATCTCGCCCGATTGCTTGTCGCCGAGCACTTCGCCCGTGCCGCGAATTTCGAGGTCGTGCATCGCGAGATAGAAACCCGAGCCGAGTTCTTCCATCTGCTGGATCGCTTCGAGGCGGCGCTGTGCCTGCTTGGTGAGCCCCTGCGGATCGTGCACGAGCAGATACGAATACGCCTGGTGATGCGAGCGCCCGACGCGGCCGCGCAACTGGTGCAATTGCGCGAGCCCGAACTTGTCGGCGCGATGGATCAGGATCGTGTTCGCGCTCGGCACGTCGATGCCGGTTTCGATGATCGTCGTGCACAGCAGCACGTTCGCGCGCTGCGCGACGAAATCGCGCATCACGCGTTCGAGTTCGCGCTCGTGCATCTGGCCGTGCGCGACCGCGATGCGCGCTTCGGGCACGAGCGCTTCGAGCATCTGCCGGCGATTCTCGATCGTCTCGACCTCGTTGTGCAGGAAGTACACCTGGCCGCCGCGCTTCAGTTCGCGCAGCATCGCCTCGCGAATCACGCTGTCTTCCTCGCGGCGCACGAAGGTCTTGATCGCGAGGCGCTTTTGCGGCGCGGTCGCGATGACCGAGAAATCGCGCAGGCCTTCGAGCGCCATGCCGAGCGTGCGCGGGATCGGCGTCGCGGTCAGCGTCAGCACGTCGACCTCGGCGCGCAGCGCCTTCAGCGCTTCCTTCTGGCGCACGCCGAAGCGATGCTCCTCGTCGATGATGACGAGCCCGAGCCGCTTGAACTGCACGTCCGACGAGAGCAGCTTGTGCGTGCCGATCACGATGTCGACCGAGCCTTCGTTGATCTGCTGGATCGCCGCGTTGACTTCCTTGGCCGACTTGAAGCGCGACAGTTCGGCGATGCGCACGGGCCAGTCGGAGAAGCGGTCGCTGAAAGTCTGCGTGTGCTGCTCGGCGAGCAGCGTGGTGGGCGAGAGCAGCGCGACCTGCTTGCCGCCCATCACCGCGATAAAGGCCGCGCGCAAGGCGACCTCGGTCTTGCCGAAGCCGACGTCGCCGCACACGAGCCGGTCCATCGGTTTGCCGCTCGTCATGTCGCCGATCACGGCCGCGATCGCGGCGGCCTGGTCCGGCGTTTCCTCGAAGCCGAAGCTCTCGGCGAACTTCACGTAGTCTTTCGGTTCGAGCCCGAATGCGTGGCCCGAGCGGGCGGCGCGGCGCGCGTAGAGATTGAGCAGTTCGGCCGCGGTGTCGCGAATCTGCTGCGCGGCCTTGCGCTTGGCCTTTTCCCACTGGCCGGAGCCGAGCGAGTGCAGCGGCGCGCTTTCGGGATCGGCGCCGCTGTAGCGCGAGATCACGTGCAACTGCGCGACCGGCACGTAGAGCTTGCTGTCGCCCGCGTATTCGAGGTGCAGGAACTCGGTTTCGCCTTCGCCGAGGTCCATCGTCACGAGGC
The DNA here is from genome assembly GCF_017105025.1 of Paraburkholderia sp. Ac-20336. Classification (NCBI taxonomy): domain Bacteria; kingdom Pseudomonadati; phylum Pseudomonadota; class Betaproteobacteria; order Burkholderiales; family Burkholderiaceae; genus Paraburkholderia; species Paraburkholderia sp. Ac-20336. The sequence goes on from NZ_JAAGPS010000122.1 coordinate 11,112, forward strand.
CCATATAGCGGCCGATGCCGTGCTGCGAATGCACGACCGGATCGCCGACCTTCAGCTCGGACAGGTCGCGCACCATCGAATCGACGTTGCTCGCCTGTTCCTGGCGGCGGCGTCCCGCGCGGCGCGCGAGCGGCCCGTACAGCTCGGTTTCGGTGATGATCGCGAGGCCGTCGCCGGGCAGCGCGAAGCCGTTCGCGAGCGGCGCGACGCCGAGCGAGAAGTGCGCGTCGCCGGTGAGCCAGTCCTGGAAGCTGTCGGCCGAGGCGGGCTTCAGATGATTGTCGGCGAGCAGCTGCAGCAGCGTTTCGCGGCGGCCTGCCGATTCGGCGGCGAACAGCACGCGGTTCGGCGTCGTGCCCAGATACGCGCGCAAGGCCGCGACGGGGTCGTCGGCGTGGCGGTCGATCGCGAGGTTCGGCAGCGCGACCGACCAGGCGCCGCCGCCGTTGATGGGCAGCACGAGCCGCCCGAACGGCTTGGCGAGCGTGAAGAAATCCTCGTCCGACAGAAACAGCTTCTGCGGTTCGAGAATCGGCCGGTCACGATCGTGCGCGAGGAAATTGAAGCGCTGCTTCGTGTCGTTGGTGAAGCGCCGGATCGCCGCGTCGAGATCGCCGATGAACGCAAGCTGCGAGCCGTCGGGCAGATAGTGGAAGAGCGTGGCCGTGTCGTCGAAAAACAGCGGCAGATAGTATTCGATGCCCGCCGACGGCACGCCGTTGCCGATGTCCTTATAGATCGACGCGCGGCTCGGATCGCCCTCGAAGGTCTCGCGCCAGCGGCTGCGGAATGCGGTGCGCGCGGCGTCGTCGAACGGGAATTCGCGGCCGGGCAGCAGGCGCACGTCCTTGACCGGATAGAGGCTGCGCTGCGTGTCGGGATCGAACGCGCGGATCGAGTCGACCTGGTCGTCGAACAGGTCGATCCGGTACGGCAGCGGCGAGCCCATCGGGAACAGATCGAGCAGCGAGCCGCGCACGCAGTATTCGCCGGGCCGCACGACCTGGCTCACGTGCTCGTAGCCGGCGAGCGTCAGTTGCGCCTTCAGCTTCGCCTCGTCGAGGCGTTCGCCTTGCGAGAACGAGAACGTGTAGGCCGCGAGGAACGAGGCGGGCGGCATGCGGTACAGGGCGGTCGTGGCCGGCACGAGCAGGATGTCGCAGCGGCCCTCGCCGAGATCGTGCAGCGTCGCGAGGCGCTCGGAGACGAGGTCCTGGTGCGGTGAAAACGTATCGTAAGGCAGCGTCTCCCAGTCGGGCAGCAGACGCACGCGCGCTTCAGGTGCGAAGAAGCCTATTTCCTGCGAGAGCCGCTGCGCATCGACCGCGCTTTCGCAGACGACGGCCAGCAGCGGCATCTTCTCGCGATAGGCGAGATGGTAGCGGGCGATCAGCAGCGCGTCGGACGAGCCGCGCGTGCCGTCGAAGGCGAAACGCTGGCCGGCCTTGACGAGCGCGACGGGCGGGGAGGACTGCGAGGATGCGGCGATGTCTGACATAAAGAAGAGAAAAAGCGGCTCGGTCTCACACGAACGGCCAAGTTTACGCGTGTCGGGGCATGGATGGCGAAGGACCTATTATAAAATCCGTCCTTTACTTTGACTTCGCGGCATCCGCACTCGTGACTTCCCGTCTCTTCGCCCTGATTCCGTGCGCAGGCACCGGCAGCCGTTCCGGCGCCGCGATGCCGAAACAATATCGCACTGTCGCCGGTCGCGACATGCTCCATTACTCGCTCGCCGCGTTCGATGCGTGCAGCGAATTCACCCAGACCCTCGTCGTGATCGCGCCCGACGACCAGCATTTCGACGCGCGCCGCTTCGGCGGCCTGCGCTTCGCGGTGCGCCGCGCGGGCGGTGCGTCGCGCCAGGCGTCGGTGCTCAACGGCCTCCATGCGCTCGCCGAATTCGGCGCCCACGACGACGACTGGGTGCTCGTGCATGACGCCGCGCGTCCCGGCATCACGCCCGCGCTGATCCGCACGCTGATCGGCTCGCTCAAGGACGACGCGGTCGGCGGCATCATGGCGCTGCCGGTCGCCGATACGCTGAAGCGCATCGACGGCGCGTCCCACGATGGCCGCATCGCCCGCACCGAAGCGCGCGACGGGCTGTGGCAGGCGCAGACGCCGCAGATGTTCCGCATCGGCATGCTGCGCGAGGCGATCCTGCGCGCCCAGGCCGAGGGCCACGATCTGACCGACGAGGCCAGCGCGATCGAATGGTCGGGCCATGCGCCGAAGCTCGTGCAAGGCAGCCTGCGCAATTTCAAGGTGACGTATCCCGAGGATTTCGAGCTGGCCGAGGCGATTCTGAGCCGCGGCGCGGCGTCGTGAGATTGCTCGTCGGCGTTGGATCGGTGCCGGGTCGGCGGTTCGCCGGCCGGCATCGACGACGATTCAAAAAAGCTTTAAAGCTTCAGTACTTGAGGATGTGACGCAAATGGATTTCAGGATTGGGCAGGGCTATGACGTGCATGCGCTGGTGCCGGGGCGCGCGTTGATTATCGGTGGCGTGACGATTCCGTACGAGCGCGGGCTGCTCGGCCACTCGGATGCGGACGTGCTGCTGCATGCGATCACCGACGCGCTGTTCGGCGCGGCCGCGCTCGGCGATATCGGCCGCCATTTCTCCGACACCGACGCGCAGTTCGCCGGCGCGGACAGCCGCGTGCTGCTGCGCGAATGCGTGGCGCGCGTGAGGGCGGCGGGCTTTTCGATCGGCAACGTCGACAGCAGCGTGATCGCCCAGGCGCCGAAGCTTGCGCCGCATATCGACGGCATGCGCGCGAATATCGCGGCCGATCTCGGTTTGCCGATTGAGCTCGTCAACGTCAAGGCGAAGACGAACGAGAAGCTCGGCTACCTCGGCAGGGGCGAGGGGATCGAAGCGCAGGCCGCGGTGCTGCTGGTCAGGAAGTGAGCGGGTCTGCCGGCAGCGGCATCGCGCGCTGCCGGGAAATACAGCACGAGCGACAACACGAGCGCGCGTGCCTGTCATCAGGCGCAACTCGCCCGAGATTTTTCCCCGCCAGGGGAATGGATAAAGAGGCCCACCGTTATTGCAGACCGGTGGGCTTTTGTCATGTCATGTCATGTCATGTCATGTCATGTCGTGCGGCCGGCGGCAGCACTTACAGCGTTGCGCCGCCGATCGTCCGGTTGCTCGGACACAATTCGTCCGTGAGCAGGCCGTCGAGAATCCGCAGCACTTCCATGGGGCTACGGCCGACGTTCAGATTATTGACCGACACATGCTGGATCGTGTTGTCCGGATCGACGATGAAGGTCGCGCGCAGGGCGACGCCCGCTTCCTGGTCGCGCACGCCGAGCTGGTCGATCAGTTCGCCCTTCACGTCGCCGAACGAGTAGTGGTTCAGCCGGTCGAGTTCCTTGTTCTCGCGGCGCCACGCGAGCTTCACGAATTCATTGTCGACGCTGCCGCCGAGCAGCACCGCCTCGCGGTCCTCGAATTCCCTCACGAGCTTGCCGAACTCGACGATTTCCGTCGGGCAGACCAGCGAGAAATCCTTCGGATAGAAGTAGATGATTTTCCACTTGCCTGGAAACGACTGCTCGGTGATGTCCTCGAACGCCGAGACGCCGTGTTCCTCGTGATGATTGAAGCCCGGCTTGGCGGCAGTGACCGTGAACGCTTCGAGTTTATCGCCAACGGTTTTCATGCGGGTGCTCCTTCGGAAGTCGACAACGGCATGCCTGGAAGTTCACGGGCCATCCCGCGCGGCGGGTGCCACCGGGTTCACTCTAGATTTATCGGGCCGTCGCTTCAAGAGCCGGCTGCCGACGAATCGGTACGCGGCGGCGGGCGTCGAGCCGCATTGCGCGCGATTCGGGCTTCATGCCGGGGCGGCATGGCGCCGCGCGCGCGTCGGCTCAGGCGCCTTTCGCGAGCGGAAATTCGATCGTGACTTCGAGCCCCGGTCCGGGCGTGCGATTGCGCAGCCGCAAGGCGCCGCGATAGCGCGCGACGAGCCGTTGCACGATCGCCATGCCGAGGCCCGTGCCGTTGGCCTGGGTGCGCGCCGAATTGACGCGATAGAACGGCCGTGTGACGAGCGCGAGCTGGTCTTCGGGGATGCCGGGGCCTTCGTCGACGACCGACAGTTCCACCCGCGAATGCGAGACACGCGTTTCGAGAATCACGTGCGGAATGCCGTCCTCGTCGCTGCTGCCGTATTTGCGCGCATTCTCGAGCAGGTTGCCGACCACGCGCCGCATATCGGTTTCGTCGGCCTCGATCACCGCCGACGGCGCGAGCCGCGTGATGAGCCGCATACTGTCCTCGCTCTGCATGCGCGCGGCGATCTCGCCCGCGATCACGGAGAGATCGACGGGCTCCGGCACGCGCTGCACCGGCCGCGCGTAATCGAGGAAGCGGCCGATGATCATGTCCATCTGCTCGATGTCGTCGACCATCGCGTCCTTCGTGCTCTGATCGGACGGGCTCATTTCGGTTTCGAGGCGCAACCGCGCGAGCGGCGTGCGCAGATCGTGCGAGATGCCCGCGAGCATCAGCGCGCGGTCGGCTTCGAGCTGTTCGAGGTCGCGCACCATCTGGTTGAAGCTGCGATTGGTTTCGGCGGCCACGCCCATGCCGCGCTCCGGCAGCGGCTCGGGCGACTGCCCTGAGCCGACCTTGCGCGCGGCCATCGCGAGACGCGCGAACGGCCGGTTCACGAGACTCGTGATGAAGGCCGCGCCGAACAGCGAGAGCGCCAGCGCGAACACGCCCCAGCCGGCCCATTGCAGACCCGTGGCATTGTCGAGCTGATCGCGGTCGAGCGCGACCCAGTAGTCGTCGTCGTCGATCTTGAAGCTGATCCATACGCCGTTGATGTCGTTCACGCTTTGCGCGATCACGGTGTCGTCGCCGAGGCGGCCGCGAATGTCGTGCTCGATCAGGCGGTTCAGCGATTCGTCGGGCTGGAGCTTGTATTTGTCGGTGGCTTCGCGCGGATACACGCGCACCCCTTCATTGCTCTCCAGATCCTGCAGCAGCGCGCGCCGCAGGTCGGGGTCGGAATAGAGGAGTGCGGTGCGCGTGAGCTTGACGATCGCGACGAGTTGCAAAGCCACGCGCTGCGCGCGCGGCTCGCGCTCGATCACGCGAAAGCTCTGGAACCACGCGGCGAGACTGACTGCGATCAACAGCGCGATCAGCAGAAAAGTCCGCCAGAAAAGGCCGCCGAACGCGAGCGTCAGGAGGCGCCGGTCGATCCGCATGGGCCCTTCTTATGAGAGATCAAGGACAGCAACTATTTTGTGTGAGATCGGAGTGGGTGCTTTGCACTTGCTCCGGTCGAGTGCGGCGGGGCGCATGGGATCAGAGTAGGCGCTGACGCGCCAGCTCTGATCGACTGCGACAAAGCGCATGGGACCGGAGTAGGCGCTAAAGCGCCAGCTCTGATCGACCGCGACAAAGCGCATGGGATCAGAGTAGGCGCTGAAGCGCCAACTCTGATCGACACCGCCGTGGGGTGCATGGTCAGGCTGCACCGTCGGGGATGAACACGTAGCCCAGACCCCACACGGTCTGAATGAAGCGCGGGCTGCCCGGATCGGGTTCGATCAGCTTGCGCAAACGCGAGATCTGCACGTCGAGGCTGCGGTCGAAAACTTCGTATTCGCGGCCGCGTGCGAGCTCCATGAGCTTTTCACGCGAAAGCGGTTGACGCGGATGACGCGCGAACACTTTGAGCACCGAAAATTCGCCCGTGGTCAACGGAATTTCCTGGCCGGCCTTCGTGAGCGTGCGCGTCGCGAGATTGAGCGCGAATTCGCCGAACTCGAATACTTCGGTCGTCTCCGAGGGCGCACCCGGCAATTCGGACGGCGACTGGCGACGCAGCACCGCGTGAATGCGCGCGACCAGCTCGCGCGGATTGAACGGCTTGGGCAGATAATCGTCCGCGCCCATTTCAAGGCCGACGATGCGATCGACATCCTCACCCTTGGCCGTCAGCATGATGATCGGCGTGCGGTCGTTGCTGCCGCGCAGACGGCGGCAGATCGACAGGCCGTCCTCGCCGGGCAGCATCAGATCGAGCACCAGCAGATCGAAGCGCTCGCGTACCCACAGCTTGTTCATCGACGGCGCGTTTTCGGCGACGTAGACATTGAAGCCTTGTTCGCCGAGGTAGCGGCGCAGCAGATCGCGCAGGCGTGGATCGTCGTCGACGACGAGGATTTTCGAAGGGTTTTTGGTTTCCATGGTCGGCATCTTAGCGCGATTAGAAAGTGGTGCGCGGTTACACCATTTCTGGGGTTACAGTCAGTTACAAAATTTACCCGCGGTGTGGCACGACGTAAAGTAGGGGCGTTTAGACTTCTTTACTGAAGGCGGCCGTTCGGTGGATACTTCACTCGACAAAACTTTCGTACCCGGCTGTTACCGGGGTTTGTACACGCATCTGAGGTAGCCGGTTGCCGCGCCACGAAGGGAACAACATGAAGGGAGGGGTTTGGCCAAATGTGCGCCTGAGCGTGATTGCACTGGCGGTAGCCGGTACGCTCGCAGGATCACTGAGCCCGACGCTCGCCCATGCGCAGCCGCTCGCCGACAGAGCCGCGAGTGAACGCGCGCCCCACCCGGGCAATGGCCGAGCCAATCACCACAACATGGCCATCGATCATCCTGCATCAGACGTGATGATGCGCACCGTGGTTCCCCCCGATCTCGATCAACGCCGTCGCGACGGCCATATGACGCCCGAAGAGCGGCGTCTGCTACGTCAGCATATCGAAGACGCCGTGCGTGAGCTGTATAAGCGCTAGCCGAGCGCGGGCGTGGGTGCCCGGTTTGTGCCTGCGCAGAGGCATTTTCCATCCACGCAAACGTTCGCGTACCCGTGTGTTTCAAGGTGCTTGTGTCAAGCGATGCGTCAGGCCATGCCGGCTTGATGCCTGCGTAATATCCGCCCGATACGAATCGCGCCGCCTGAAAAATCCGGTTGCATCTTCAGCGTCAACTTCCTGTTCCGTTGTGCCGTTGAGCCGTCAGTGCATGGCCCATTTCGCCTGCACGTTTGCGCGAAAGCCTCGACGCGTGACGTCGTGAAAACCCGGATCAGCGATCATGAAACTTCTTCGACGTGTTGGCTGCAAGCCGTGGTTTTTCGTTTCGACGACGGCACTGGCCGCATTGACCTACGGTGCAACGGACGCGCTCGCGCAGCAGCGCGTCGTGCACGGCGCGCATCGCGCGCCGGCGGCTGCGGCGACCGCATTGCCCGCGGCCGGAAGCGCGCAAAGCATTCTCGATTCCGACGACGCGCGCTTTTTTCTGACGCGTGTCGGCTTCGCGCCCGATAACGCCGAGCTCGCTCAATACGCGGGACTCACGCGTGAGCAGGCCGTCGACAAGCTGCTCGCGAGCACCCGAAGCGAAGCGCTCGTGCCGCCTCCCGACTGGATCGCCGAACCGATTCCGACCCGAGCCGAACGTCAGGCATGGACGCCGGAACAGCGTATCGAGCAACAACGCCTGCGCACCCAGCGTTACGAACTATTACGAGCATGGTGGCTGCGCGAGATGCTGAGCACCCCTTCGCCGTTGACCGAACGCATGACGCTTTTCTGGCACAACCACTTCACGTCGGGGCTGGACAAGGTGCAGTTTCCGCAGCAGATGGCGCAGCAAAACATGTTGTTGCGTCGTCACGCGCTCGGTCATTTCGGCGAGCTGCTGCACGATGTCGCGAAAGACCCGGCCATGCTGCAATACCTCGATGGCGCGAGCAATCGCAAAGGCAATCCCAACGAAAATTTCGCGCGCGAAGTGATGGAGCTGTTCACGCTCGGCGAGGGGCATTACACGCAGCGCGACGTCGCGCAAGCCGCGCGCGCCTACACGGGCTGGAGTCTCGATCCCGATACGCAGACGTACGTGTGGCGCGCCAACCAGCATGACGACGGCGAGAAGACCGTGCTCGGGCAAACCGGTACGTTCGACGGCGATCAGGTGCTCGACATCCTGCTTGCACAGCCCGAAACGGCGACGTTCGTCACCACGAAGCTCTGGCGCGAATTCGTCTCCGACACGCCCGACCCCGCGCTCATCGAGCCGATTGCTGTGCAGTTTCGCGCGAGCCGCTACGACATCAAGGTCGCGCTGCGCGGGCTCTTTCTGAGCGACGCGTTCTGGAGCGACGACAATCGCGGCGTGCTCGTGAAGTCGCCGGTCGAGTTCGTGGTCGGCACGCTGCGCGCATTCGATATCGGCTACGACAACACCGAGCCGTTCGCCGCGCAGGTTCGCACGCTCGGCGAGAACCTGTTCTATCCGCCGAACGTCAGAGGCTGGCCGGGTGGCACGACGTGGATCAATAGCTCGACGCTGCTTGCGCGCAAGCAGTTCGTCGAGCAACTGTTTCGCGCGACCGAAACCGCGATGCCCGCGCGCATGAGCGCCCCGGCGAGCGCGAAGAACGAGGCGCGCGGCGCGCGGACAGCGGCAGCCAGTCAGGTAAGCGCGACGCCGCCACGCACGATGTCGATGGCGCGCAAGGGGCAGGGTGGCGTACGCTTTGACATCGCGAGCTGGCTTGCGCACTACAACACTTCACCGACCGTGAAGCTCGGGCTGTCGGCCGAATTGCAGTTGCAGCACGCGGTGCTGCCGTTCACGCCGGTGGATGCGATCGCAACCGATTCGACTGCGAGCGCGTATCTCGAAGCGTTGCTGATGGACCCGGCCTATCAGCTGAAGTAAGCGTTGAAGCAGGAATTGAAGCAGGAGTTCAAGCGAGCGGTGCCTGGAGATTGTCGGCGCCGGCCGCGCGGCGGTGAAACTCGCGCCGGCACAATCACGACGAGGTGCAGCATGAAACGACGCAGCTTCCTTTCGATGAGCGCGGCAGCGAGTGCCTCGCTATGGCTGCCGCGCGCGTTCGGCGCGGGGTTCTCCGATGCGCCGAATGTCGCGAGCGCGCCGGCTTCGACGGGGCGCGGCTACGACAATCTGCTGATCCTGATTGAGCTGAAAGGCGGCAACGACGGCTTGAACACTGTGATTCCGTTCGCCGATCCCACCTACTACGCGCTGCGCAAGAACATCGCCATCCGGCGCGAGCAGGCGATTCAACTCGACGAGCGCACTGCGCTGCACCCCGCGTTGCAGCCGCTCATGCCGCTGTGGCGCGGCGGCCAGCTCGCGATCGTGCAGGGCGTGAGCTATGCGCAGCCGAATCTTTCGCATTTCCGCTCGATCGAGATCTGGGACACGGCTTCGCGCTCCGATCAATATCTGCGCGACGGCTGGCTCACGCGCGCGTTCGCGATGAAGCCGGTGCCGGCCGGTTTTGCAGCCGATGGCGTGGTGATCGGCAGCGCCGAAATGGGGCCACTCGCAAATGGCGCGCGCGCGATTGCGCTCGTCAATCCTGTGCAATTCGTCAGGGCGTCGCGGCTCGCGGTGCCGGTGTCCCTGCACGAGCGCAATCCGGAGCTCGCGCATATTCTCGACGTCGAAAACGACATCGTGAAAGCCGCGGACCGCCTGCGTCCAGTGCAGGGGCAGCCGCCATTGAAGACCGCGTTTCCGGGCGGCGCGTTCGGCAGTTCGATCAGAACGGCGATGCAGGTGCTCACCGCGAGCGAGGCGGCGCAGCCGGTGCCCCCTGCCGGCACGCCGCGACGGCAGCCACGGGGCGGGCAGGGCGTGGCCGTGATCCGCCTGACGCTGAACGGTTTCGATACGCATCAGAACCAGCCGGGTCAGCAGGCCGCGCTGCTCAGGCAGTTCGCGGAAGGACTCGCGGCGATGCAGGCGGCGCTCGTCGAACTGGGCCGCTGGAACGATACGCTCGTGATGACGTATGCGGAGTTCGGGCGCCGTCCACGAGAGAACCAGAGCAACGGCACCGACCACGGCACGGTGGCACCGCATTTCGTGACGGGCGGCCGTGTGCGCGGCGGCCTGTATGGCGTGCCGCCGATGCTGGCGCGGCTCGATGGCAACGGCAATCTGCCGGTCGGCGTCGATTTTCGCGAACTTTATGCGACGGTGCTCGGCCCCTGGTGGGGGCTCGATGCGCCGGCGATTCTGCAGCAGCGATTCGAGCCGCTGCCGCTGCTGCGCGGTTGAGTTGGCGCGGTCGGGGCCGTTCGGGTTTTGCGCGCGATCCGACGCACCTCGATGCTGCGTGCCGGTGTTGCGTTGCGGTGGCGTTCTGATTGCGGCGTTATCGCGGGCTTATTGCGGTTTTATCGAGTCGCCGCTGCGAGTTCGCCATGACCGTTCGTGCTGATTGATGTTGATTGGTTCTGACTGGAGCCTATTTGGCGCGCCAGGCGATCCAGAGCTTGCGGATCGGCGTCAACGCGATGCGTTGATGCAGCACGTGATAGCCGTCCCGTTCGATCTCGTCGAGCAACGCCAGGGCGAGCGCGGCCAGCGCGAGCAGCGTGCGCTGCGCGCGGTGC
>NZ_JAAGPS010000123.1:0-21359 GCF_017105025.1 Paraburkholderia sp. Ac-20336
TCAGGCTCCTCATGCTGTAACACGGACCCCGGCTTCTCACTCTGAGTGCCGGGGTCCGGCCGTTTACGGCCCGATTCCTCCCTGTCCCTCCCCACACCACGCTCATCCCACGCCGGTGCGGCAGGCCATCCATTCTCCATCGTCTCCCGGCGCAGTTGCATTCAGTGTTGCCTAGGTCGCGCAGCCGACAAATCGCGATCTAGCGCAATCCTATGACTTCTTGGTGACAATCCAGCCATCGCGATCCGGCAATACGACGCCAGAAGCGCGGGCGTCAACCTTCTTTCAATTGGTCACGCTATGCTCACGTATTCCTCCCGGAAAGCCGGCGCTGAGTGACCTATGAAATCTGATCTGCTATTACAAACCTACGGCGCGGACCTGACCGGCATGGTCTGCGGGTTCCGCTTTACGCCAACGCATGCTGGCCAGCCGCTCGACGCGGACGAAGTCATCGCATGGTGTCGCGAGCATAAAGCGGACACGGCCGTGAAAGAGGGAGAGGGAAGCGACGAATTCCTGTGGCTGCATTTCAATCTCGCGCACAGCGCAAGCGAACGCTGGATGAGGTCACAACTCGATTTGCCGGAAACGTTCTTCGACGCATTGCGCGAAGGCTCGCATTCGACGCGGATCGAACATGCGGACGGCGCATTGCGCGCGGTCGTGAACGACGTCATATTCAACCTCGAATTCATTCCATCTGAAATCGCGACCCTCTGGATCTACGTGCATAAGCGCATCATCGTCACGGCTCGCCTCAAGCCGCTGCGTTCGATCGACCGCTTGCGCGCGTCCGTGCGCGACGGCGAGATATTCAGATCGGCCGTGGAGTTGCTGGTGCATCTGATGCGCGACCAGGCCGACCTGCTCGTGCAGATCGTCCGGCGTACCAGTGCCGACGTCGATCGGATCGAAGATCGCTTCCTGTTGCAACGTCCGACGCAAAATCGGCTCGACCTCGGCGCGATGCGCCGCACGCTGACGCGTTTGCAACGCATGCTCGCACCGGAGCCCGGTGCGATTTTCCGTCTGTTGGCAAGGCCGCCGCGCTGGCTTCATCCGGAAGACGTGCAGGACCTGCGCGAATCGACGGAAGAGTTTTCGGTCGTTCTCTCGGATGTGGCAGGTTTAATCGAGCGGGTCAGGCTGCTGCAGGAGGAAATCACCTCGCGTCTCGACGCGCAGAACAACCGCACGCTGTTCACGCTGACGCTCGTCACGGTGCTGGCGATGCCGATCAATATCGTCGCGGGCTTCTTCGGTATGAACGTCGGTGGCGTTCCGCTCGCCGAGAACAAGAATGGCTTCTGGGTGATGGTGCTGCTGGTCGCGGGCTTTACCGGCCTCGCTGGCTGGTGGGTATTTCGCCGAAGAAGAGAGCGTTAAAGAAGGGCGCGTTGAAGGAACGTGGCGCTAAAAGGAGCGTTGCCGCACGCGGCAGGTTCGGCCCGTTTTCACGGAGACCAACCCAACCGTGGCGATTCGAACTGAAACGCCGGAGTACATCGAGCAACGAAATATGATTATAGGGACGTGGCTACCTCGCATTTATGTTTGTGGGGGAAATGTTCGGGGTAACTGATGGGGTGGAGGGGAGGTATGGCGGGATGGCCGGGAAAGTTCTAAACGATGTCTATCAGGAAGAGCTCGATGAGTTCATGCGCTGGATGAAGAGAAGAAGTATGAGGTGACAACACCGTTGCTGATTGTTTTGTTCGTGCTATTCATCGGTTCGGGTGTAAGAGGCGTATCCACGAGGCCAGGTGCAACAGCATTCACACGGATATCCGGGGCGAGCGAAAGAGCACGCAGGCGGGTCACGTGGTTGAGTGCTGCCTTGGTCGCGGCATAAGGAATGGATGCACCTTTTGGCCGGACCCCGGTATTCGATCGGCTACACCGAAAGACCATTACTGACTCAAGCCCGGGTCGGCAGCCACGCACGGTTTGCTAAGATCGCTGCTCTCAAGTTGGGATCGATCATAGATGACAAACGACCGGCCGCTTTGGGTCGCTACACCCATTACCCCGGAACTGTTGCGCGGCGGCGCCGAATTGGAACAAACCAGCCGCGGACTCATACTGCACCGCCTGTCCGCTCGGGCTCGCGCTCAGTGTACAGATCCTCAACTGGCGATGGCAGAGTCGCAGCCGTCGGGTGTGCGACTGGTGTTCCGCACCCAGGCGACGGTTATTGAAATCGATGTGCTCCCGACGCGGTACATCTATGCCGGCGTCCCGCCCAGGCCGGTCGGCGTGTATGACCTGCTCGTCGATGGTCAACTGGTCCGCCAGGGCAGCGCAGTCGGCGGAGACGTCATCACGATCGACATGGCCGCCGGTACGGCTTCGAAACAGCCAGGTCCCGTCGGCACCGTCCGCTTCACCGGTTTGCCGGGCCACGACAAGCAAGTCGAGATATGGCTGCCGCACAACGAAACCACGGAGCTCGTTGCGTTGCGTACCGACGCCCGCATCGGCCTTGATGCGGATCACGGTCGAAAGGTCTGGCTGCACCACGGCAGCTCCATCAGCCAGGGTTCCAATGGCGACAGCCCCACCGGGATCTGGCCTGCGCTCGCCGCCTCGCGTGGTGGCGTGGAGCTCATTAATCTCGGCTTCGGCGGCGGCGCTTTACTCGACCCCTTCACGGCTCGGGCGATGCGAGGCACCCCGGCCAACCTGGTTAGCGTGAAAATCGGCATCAACCTCGTCAACACGGATTTGATGCGTTTGCGTGCCTTTACGCCAGCGGTTCATGGCTTTCTCGACACAATCCGCGAGGGCCATCCGACCACGCCGCTACTCGTCATTTCGCCCCTCTACTGCCCTATTCACGAGGACACGCCTGGCCCCGGCGCATTCGACCAAAGTGCGCTGGCGGCAGGAAAGGTATCGTTTCGCGCGACAGGCGACCCTGCCGAGCGTAAGGCTGGCAAGCTGACGTTGACCGTCATCCGGGGAGAATTACGGCGCATTGTGCAGCAGCGAGCCGCGGACGATCCGCACCTGCACTATCTCGATGGACTAGACCTGTACGGCCCACAGGATTTCGTCGATCTGCCGCTTCCCGACCAACTCCACCCGGATGGCCGCGCGCATCGACGCATTGGCGAGCGGTTCGCCGAGTTTGCATTCGGCTCCGATGGACCCTTCTGCGTCGAGCGCCTGGAGCTATAGGGCGAGGCAATATTTCCGGAAGCGAACATTCGAGCGGAACGCGTGAGTGTCGCTTCACGGCCGAAGCCGGTCCTGATGTCGAACTGCGAAATGCCGCTCCCGACCAACCCGCCACACCCGCTTTCCCCTCACCCAAACCATTCCAAAACCGACGATCACGCCCAGCGTAATCTTTATCGCCGTGATCGCGTCCCCAAAAGCCACGCCCGAATTCATCCCAAAGCCAGGAACGAGCAACGCCATAGCCGCCCCGTAGGCAGCGCCTTCGCGCGAAAACATGCCTGACGTCCATCGCTCTTTAGACGTTCGTCGCGTCAGACACAGAAGGCGCGGAAAAAGTAACCTCTGCCTGTCTATTCGTCAGAAAAATAAGCCTATTTCTTACCGGCCTCTAATCTCTCGTCCATTCGTTGCCGACATCCAGGAATGTCTTACCTGGAAAGGGGCAGAGAAAGAGGTAAATAATACTGAATCACCATCGCTTATTCCTTTTGGCGAATTTGGGCAAAGTCGCTCGCTTGCTGCGCCAACGCAGACCAGGTGAGCGTCGCTCCGGTAATCGAAATCCTTCCGACAAGCAGATCGATAGAACACGCGGCGCCTTGATAAACGTCTGGGCGCCGCCGCCAGATCGTGCCGTACCCGGTTGATCAGTATGCCGAATTAAAAGGTTCATTTGCATTCGGTCGCACGTGTGATTCGTGTGACCCGAGCGCGTACCTACTGAATTTTGCCGGGTCTCCCGGCTGCGGATTATTTCTGTGATCAATCGACGACAATTCCTCGGCTGCCTGACGGCGGCTGCAAGCAGTTATGTACTGGTGGCGTGTGGCGGTGGGGGCGACGACGCCCCCGAGCCTGGCGGCGGCACCAGTGCGGCCAAGGCCCAGACAAAGGCTGGGGCAACGGCGAGCCTTTCTCCCTCGATCAACGGTACGACAACGCCGCCAGCGGCGTCCATTGTCGACTCCGGCGGCAATGTGTGGACGCTCTCCAGCGGGTATATCTACAGGAACGGAACCAAGGATGCCGGCTCGTACAACGTCACTACGCTGCTGTGGTATAGCGGCAGCGTCTACCAGGAAAACACGAGCGGGGCTTTCTATCAGTGGACGGGATCGGGGTGGGTGGCCTCTCTCGATCCGCGCCTCGGGGGCACGTCGGTGGACGGCACGGTCATTCCGTCGGCGTCTTACATCATCGACAAGTCCAACAACGTCTGGACCGTTTCGAACGGCTATATCTACAGGAACAAGATCCAGGACCCGTACTCCTACAACGTCAGCCTGCTGTTGTGGTACGGCGGCCTGATTTTCCAGCGCGGAACGGGCGGGCAGTTCTATGTTCTGACCTGCAACGGCAACTGGTTGCCGTGCGCGGACCCGCGTATCGCCGCGACGGCAACGCCGGGTGCGTTCTACGGCGTGAACGGACACTACGATTATCCGTTCTCGCCCGCGCAGGTCGTCAGCGCATTGCGCTCGCTCGGGTGTACGACGTATCGCATCGGTTGCGTCAACACGCCGGCCCAGTTGAACCCCGTGATCGCCATGGCTAGCGCTTTCCAGGCCGCCGGGCTGACGCTTTTTACCCTCGTCAATTACGGGCTGCGCGACGTCAACAATGTTCTGTACACGAGTGAAGCGGCGGCCTATCAGGCTTCATTCGCAGGGGCCGCGGCAATTGCCACGGCGCTCGCGCCGTATGGCGTCACGATGTACGAATGCGGCAATGAACTGACGCGCGACCCGGCGATCATCCTGAACCCGGCCACGGCCGGCACCGGCCGTGGCGACTTCAACAATGCGAACTGGCCGATCATGCGCGGTGTCATGCGCGGCATGATCGACGGTATCAAGTCCGTGCAGCCGCACGCGAAGTGCGGCATCAACTTCTGCGTGGCGGATATCGCCGCTTCCGACATGCTCTGGGACGGTATGCAGCCGGATGGCTCGGGCGGTTACCCCCAGGTGCGCTGGGACACCACGACCTGGCACAACTATCAGGTGTATGGCGATATCTTCAATGTCGGCACGGACGGCGCCGGTCCGGGTTTCAATCTGCCGGTCTATTGCAAAGCACGCTATGGGGTGCCGTTCATGATCTCCGAATGGAACGCCAATCCTGAGCAAACCGAAACTTTCCGGGCAAGCTACGTCAGTCAGCAACTCGGCGAGTTTTATGCGGCCCGCAAGACGGTTGCGATGCAGTCGGTGATGTACTACGAATTGACGAGCGGTGACGAGACGTATGGCATCGTGACGAACAACCTGGTGCCGATCCAGCCGACTTACGGTGCGTTCAAGAGTTTTGTCGCGGCGCATCCCGACACCTGAGCCATTGCGGATACCCGAGCCGGCATTCACGATGGCGTCCGCGGCGAACACTGCGGACGCAAATCATGGCCCGGATGACCACGGCTTTTTGCTTCTGCGGGTGGCACACAAATACGACAACGCCTACGCCACTCGCAGACCCCATAACACATCGAGTACGTGTTGCGTGGAACGCTCGACGTACCCCGCGCGATGCGCGATGCCTAGCCGACGCCACAACGCGGGGCGCAGCGGACGCATGACAATGCGCTTGTCGGGTAACGGCGTGGTGGCCTCATGGGGCAGTAGTGCCGCGCCGTAACCCGCCGCGACCAGACTCTTGATCGCGTCGTTGTAGTTGAGCTGAATACGCGGCGCCGGATGGTGCCCGGCGGCCGCGAACCATTCCGCCGTCAGACGCGAGAGGCGCGTGGTCGCGTCATTGAGAATGAGCGGCTGGGCAGCGAGCCATTCGGGTGTGACGCGGGCCGGACACCGCCAATGCGCCGGCACGAAGGACATTACGGGGTCGCGGCGCCACGGCTTTATCACGAGTCCAGCCACGGGGGGCTGAGGCAGGGCGACCAGCCCGACATCCAGCGTTCCATCCGCCAGTCGCGATAGCGTTTCTTGCGAAGTCAGTACGGCCACCTGAACGTCGATGGCGGGATGGTGTTGACGCAGCACCTCAAGCGCTTGCGGCAGCAGATGCGCGATCGCGCCTGTCGACGCACCGAGCCGCGCGCGTCCTTCGAGTCCCTGCACCTGGCGTTGAATATCGTCCAAGGCCTGTTCCGCATCGGCCAGCAGCCGACGCGCGCGCTCCACCAGCACCTCGCCGATTGCCGAGGGCTTGACCTGTCCGCGCTTTCGCGACAGAAGCGGTGCCCCAATGCGGTTTTCGAGTTCGGCGATGTGGAGGCTGACCGTTGGCGGCGCCAGGTGCAATGCACGCGCCGCATCGGCGAATGAGCCACGCTCGGTAATGGCGATCAGAGTGCGCAGGCGGTCCAGGCTGATCTCTCGCATGTTCTCGTCCTAATTCAGAAAAGCTGAATATTCACGTTATGAAATTCAACTTTCTCTATTCTAGCGGTGCATGGAATATAGGGGCTTGTTCTGGCCTGTTACGACCTATAACGGCCTATAAAAACCTATAGCCAGCGGAGTATTTCACGTATGAGCTCTCCTGTTGTTTTCATCGACGGCGACCAGGGCACCACCGGGTTGCAAATCCACGAACGGCTGCGCCACCGGACCGACCTTGAACTGTTCACGCTCGCCGAAGCGGAGCGCAAAGATCCGCGGCGTCGCGCGGAAGCCATCAACGCCTGCGATATCGCCATCCTCTGTTTGCCCGACGACGCCGCGCGCGAGACCGTGCAGGCCATCGTCAATCCCGCCGTCAGGGTCATCGACGCCAGTTCCGCGCACCGCACACAGCCGGACTGGACCTACGGTTTTGCGGAAATGACGCAGGGACAGGCTGAGCGCATTGCGAACGCACGTCGGGTCACTAATCCCGGCTGCTATCCGACCGGTGCGATCGGCTTGCTGCGTCCTCTGTTGCAGGCCGGGCTCATACCCGGCAACTACCCGGTCAGCATTCATGCGGTGTCCGGCTACTCCGGACGTGGGCGTGCCGGCGTGGAAGAGCATGAGGGGCAGGGGGCCGCCGGCGCGCCCGCATACCAGGTGTATGGCCTGGAACTCGCGCACAAGCACACGCCTGAGATTCAGCAGCACGCCGGGCTCGCGCAGCGTCCCATTTTCGTCCCCGCGTATGGTGCGTTCCGTCAGGGCATCGTGCTGACAGTACCTCTGGCGTTGCGGCTGCTTGCCCCCGACGTGGATGGCGCCACGTTGCACGCATGCCTCGCGCGTCACTATGCCGAGGCGGCTCATGTGCAGGTCTTGCCGCTGCATGAATCGTGCGCCTTGAAGCACCTGGACCCGCAAACATTGAACGGTACGAACGACATGCGTTTAAGCGTGTTTCCCAATATGGAACACGGGCACGTCCTGCTGTCCGCTGTTTTCGATAATCTCGGCAAGGGCGCGTCCGGCGCCGCGGTTCAGAACCTGGACCTGATGCTCGCGCGGCAATAGGGGCTGGTGATTGGAATTAACGTTCGAGCCACACGCCTCTGCCAACAATGGTTGTCTATCTGGTCGTGGCTGGCGAATGCTTCATATTCGCCGGCTGACGCGATTGCATATGGTCAGGATGACTGTGCTTCGAGCAGTGCTTTAAGTTTGTTCAAGTCACGCACGATCCATTGCTCGTCGGCGGCAAATTTGTCGTCACTCATACCGGGTACACGGAAGAGCGTGAACTGTACTTCGCTTCCCGTACCGTTTGCGATGATCCGCATGGGTATGTAAATCTCGCTGCCGTCGGGAAGTTCGACATAATGATCGAGTACACCGTACTCGTTGGGTTCGGTGAAGCGGATCTTCGCGAGACCATTCTCGCCTTCGAAGTGCCACACGTTTCCTTCGTTGCCGAGGGGCTTGCCGAGACCCGATGCCCAGCGCGCGAACGAGGCGGGCCATGCCGTGAAGTCATAGACGTCCTTCAGGCTTCGCTGGATCGTGATGCTGATTATTTTCGATTCGGCGGTTGGCATCGTAAGGCGCTCCGAAGTGGGACGAAGTTGAGTAGATAGGCAGCGGGGGGCGGCGGACTTGCCGTGACTGCCCGCCGATTGTCGGCGATTCGGCGATGCATGTCGAACGGCCTTTCCTGGCCGAGGCCGGTCCGATCCCCGTGGCCGCGCAACTTCGCGCGTGCTCCATATAACGAACAAAAATATGCCCCCGGCGAGCAGTATTTGTGATTTGATACCGCTGCAACAGGGCAAATATGCTTTTGCTTCAGTGACAGACTGCTTTCGTTAGAATCTACGTCAGATTCTATTCTTCATCTTTTACCGGAGGCGAACGTGCCAGGTTTACTTCCCCATGTCGACCCCGATGGGCTCCTCGAATATTCCGTGGTTTACACCGACCGGTCGATCAATCATATGTCGCAACGCTTTCAGGGCGTCATGCGGGATATTTCCGGTTCCCTGAAAAAAGTCTACAACGCGAAGTCGGCCGTGATCGTTCCCGGCAGCGGGACTTTCGGCATGGAAGCCGTTGCCCGGCAGTTCGCGACGAACAGGAAGTGTCTGGTTGTCCGCAATGGCTGGTTCAGTTTCCGCTGGTCGCAGATTTTCGACATGGGCGGTATTCCGTCCGAATCGACGGTGCTGAAGGCGCGTCCCGTCGAACAGGGACGGCAGGCCGGCTATGCACCGGCGCCAATCGAAGAAGTGGTCGCCGCAATCAGGGAGCACAAGCCGGACCTGGTCTTTGCGCCGCACGTCGAAACTGCATCCGGCATGATGCTTCCCGATGCCTGGTTGCGCGCGGTGTCCGACGCCGTGCATGCCGTCGGCGGCATGTTCGTACTGGATTGCATCGCTTCCGGGACGATCTGGGTCGACATGCAAGGGAGTGGCGTCGATATCCTGATCAGCGCGCCGCAAAAGGGATGGAGCGCGTCACCCTGTTGCGCGCTGGTCATGCTGAGTCCTCTCGCCAGGGAAAGAATCGACGCGACAACCAGCACCAGTTTCGCCTGCGATCTTCGCAAATGGCTGCAGATCATGGAAGCCTACGAGAACGGCGGATTCGCGTACCACGCCACGATGCCCACAGACGGTCTCGCGACGTTGCGCGACGTGATGAAGGAAACCGAGGCATACGGTTTCGACAAGGTGAAAGCGGAGCAGATTGAACTCGGCAGGCGCATTCGCTCGCTCCTGACAGGCAAAGGTTTCAGAAGCGTGGCCGCCGAAGGCTTCCAGGCCCCGAGTGTCGTGGTCAGCTACACCGATGACGATGGCATACGATCCGGCAAGAAATTCGCCGATGCCGGCTTGCAGATCGCGCCCGGCGTTCCGCTTGAATGCGACGAGCCTGAAGATTTCAGAACCTTCCGCGTCGGATTATTCGGGCTGGACAAACTGCATGACGTCGAAGCTACGGTTGCCAGGTTCGCTAAGGCGTTGGACCGTATTCTTTAGTGTGTTTTTCCGGAGCGTGCGCGCATGGCGCGCGTCCGCACCGGAATCGTGGCTGATATGACGCGCGCGGCAATGCCTTGTCTTTACGGTGGCCGCGCTATTTCTCAGGCGGCTCTGTTTGCCACGACGTGTCTATTGCAAAGTTACTGCACCAGCCGAGGCATCATGATCGTCCCATAGTCGGGGCCGATGCCGTCCATCTGGCTGTTTTTGCAGTAGTTGGGGTCGTTGCCCATCTGAACGGTGATAACCGCGTTGGAGCCGCTGCCTGTTTCGTTGAGGATATGCAGGCACCCGAATGCGACTATCGGCAGCGTGCTCCCTTGTGCCCCCGTGACGTTACTCACCACCGCGACCGTCACCCAGGCACAACTACCGGCTGTACCCGCCGCGACCTGGCTGCAGGTTGCAACATTATGGAATGCATTGCTATTCAGGCCCGTTTCAATATAAATCGGTTGGCCGATAGACATCGGACTCGCATTTCCGCTCGTCATTAACCCGACAACGGAGCTGGAACCAATCTGCGCATTGGCAGAGGAGAGCGAGGTCCATTGCCCCGCGTCGCAATTGGCAGCCTGGTAAGATGCCCTGATCCCGAAGATGTACGGTTGCCCGACCGTCTGCACGATAGGCGTGCCATTGTTCGCCGCCTGGGGATCGGTTGTACTGGTCGCGAGTTTGGACGAGTTGGTCGACGAATTCCAGTAGGAGTCGTAGAGGCATTGCGACATCACCAGCGGAAACAGCGCCCCAATCTCGGCCGTTCCCGGACTGGCCACGACCGCCGTCGCCGTCGCACTCGTATTCAGCGACTTGATGTTCAGTACCTGCGCCAGGTACACCGGAACGGACCCGTTGGAGTCGGTCCCGTCCTTGTGGACCGTCACCTGGACCGCCGGCACGATGTTTCCGCTCGCGACCGGCGAGGTTGCCTGCGAGACGCCGTTCGCAACATCGGTGACGTCCACATAGCCGGTACTGACATCCGACGATTGCAGTTGCGCGGCGGCTCCCTGGACGTTGTTCGAGGGGCCGAACGAAACAGCTTCGGTCTGCGAGTCGCTCCAATCCGGATTGGCGGCGTTCGCGTTGTTGCAACTGTGAGCGTATAGGCACTGGGCCCCGGCCAGTGCCGCGGCGTCGGCGGCCGTCTGAGCCTGAGCGCGGGCCAGCATCAGGTTGCCAATGTCGATCGCGAGCGCCGCGAAGCCGAGGAGTACGAGCAGCAGCAGGGCGAACATGATGGCCCCCACGCCCTTTTGCTTCCTGATCGATTTTGCGCGGCGCGGAGTATGCACGGCATGGACGTTACTCATGATGTTCGTCCTATTCGTTGTTCATCGTGGCCGTGGAGCTCAAGGTGATCGGTCCGGTTAGCGGGTTCACCAGGGCGCCGAGAACCAGCCCCGTGAACGTATAGGAGACCTTGACGGCCAATGCCGTGCCGAACCCACCGCCCGCGTTCGTCACCGAGACCGACGGCGTGGGCTTTTGCGCCGCAAACGAAATCAGGTACGAGGACGTATAGTTGGTCACGACGTTCGTGATGTCCGTCGTCGAGGGCCTCGGGTTCGTAAGCACGATGCCCGCTCGCGCGCCCTCTCGGGCCGCGTTGGTGATGATCGCCGTGTCGTACAGGACCAGGCCGAATTCGATGATGCCGAACACAACCAGCAGCAGGATCGGCAGGACGAGCGCGACCTCGATGGCAGCCACGCCTTTTTGCTTTTTTTTCAGGCTCATCATTTGACTCCGTGTGCGTTCACACAGCATTCACCGGCAGGACCTGCCACACTAAAGTAGGCGCTCTGCTCCGAACGCCGATTCGGTGGACGCGATCCCGGATTTCGCAAAGACGCGGCTAGTGCGAGGGAATCGAAATGGGAGTGACTGAACCGTCACGAGCCAACGCATATCGGGTTAACACCGATGACGTGGCCGGCCTGAAACAGGATGGAGTTGCGACGGTATGCTTCGCTTGATATCTCATAGTGCCCCCCGACGTTATGAGTCACGCCCTGTTTGGATTGCTGGGTATGAAGGGCGTGGGTAAGCCATCTCGTTGTAATTTTTGGCTTCCGTTTGTACGCAGAATAGGCGACGAATCGGGAGAGGGATGAGTGGTTCCGCACAGTTCTTCGACAATAAACTTTCGCGTGTCTGGTGTCCTTCGGGCGTGCCTCGTGGCCGGTTCAAAAAAAGCTGCTCTCTGCGCCCGCGGATGTTCCCGCAGACGAGAGAGCAGCCAGGTTTGACAAAGCGCTTCGTGGATGTCGGCCCGATGTTCGATGCGAACGCGGAGCCGACGAAAATGATGAAGCCGCGATGCTATCTATTCGATGACGAAAAGACGCTGCCGATGGTCAATCGATGGGATTGGACGGACTGTCGCCATCCGTCAGGACTTCCCATTGTATTTCGTGATCGGTGGGATTCTGGAAAGGAATGACGACGTTAGAGATATAAGTGTGCGTCGAGGGCAGTGCCATCCCCATACGATTTGCGTAGGCATTGTAGGCCCGCATCATCGTCGGCTTGGTGTCGTACTGGAATTGATCTGCCGGCGTGCCGCTGCTGCACAACGAGCCGAATAGTCCTCCTGGCGCGGTAACGAGATCATCGTTCTTGTGACCCGCACTTCCATTCAGCAAATTCGCATTGAATTCGAGTGCCGTGGTCAGACGGGAAGCTTCTGCCGCATAGAGATCCGTGCCTTGAATATAGGCGGTTTCCGCTGCGTTGAAGGTCGCGCCCATGCCGTATTGGGCGTGCCCGAGATCCCGACACGTTTCCTGCGTGACGCCGCTCACCACCGAATCGAATACCGTTTGACCATTCCAGAGCGAGAGGGTGGCCTGGCGGCAGGTCGGACCGCAGGTATTGGTGGGCGAATTACCGCTCGGGCTGCCGGGGAACGTGACAGGCGCATTGCCGTCGAGCGACGCATTGTAGTAGTACGCGGGAATCCACTTTTTCCATTGCGCAACGGCGTCGTCAAACAAGGCCCGGTCGTTGGTGAAAACCGCAATGTCGATCATGCCATCGATCATGGAGAGCTTCCAGTTGCCCTCTGTCGCGTAGCCGTTGACGCCGTTGATATCCGGCAGATACTGCGTCTTCAGCATGGTCTCGAATGCCTGGGCGTCGGACTCGGACCACCCGCTATACGTGTATCGAATGATTTCGGCGGCTGCCGGAAAAACTTCCGCATTCCAGGCTGCTTCCAGTGGGCCATTGAATCCACTATGTCCGGCTGTCAGATTCTTTGCATAGAAGTTCAGGATCGACACCGTATTTTTTGCATAGGTCTCGTCTCCTGTGAAATACCACATCAACGCCTGGGCATAGGCGGCTGCCGCATCGGCTTTTTCCGCATTGCACCCATGGTCAACGGATGACACGGCGCCACAGCTAATATTTCCGTCAGTCAGCGTACCTGCCACCGTGTAAGACGCCGAGGCCGACTGGCTGTTTTTCAATTTATTGAATTCATTGACGAACAGTGGATTATTGGCGGCAATTTGCGCCTTCACATAATCGAGCCGTGCCTTCGTTGTCAGAATCCCCGGATGTTTAAATGCCACGACGGCATCCGGCGGCGTGGTCGGGGCTGTGTCGCCCGAGTTGCCGGGCGTGCTGGCGGTGTCGCTGGGCGCCACCGAATTTCCTCCACCGCAGGCACTCAGCATGAGCAGCGCGGCACAGCAAAGCGGCATTTTTGATCGGATAATTCTCTGCAGCATATTTTCTCCATGAATCGTTTTGTTATACATATTTCGGACCATGCGGCTGCGCAATGAAGCGCATTGAGTCTCGGCCGCCGTCACGATCTGCTACGAGCCCGCCCAGCTATTCCTGGTGTCGGGCTCACCGCCCCGTTGTGCACGAGGGAACCGGGCCGTTGCGCTATCGGGCGCAAGCGCTCGGTTAACCTCGGCGTACCATTAGGTATCCTTTTTTATTTATCGGCAGTCAGGCGACGAGAAGCGTGCCGGTCATCTGGCCGTATCACGCGGTACTGATGCGCCAGTCCTGCAGTACGGCTAGCGCAATCTTTTGAATCTGACGGTCATGTCAGGGCTCTCTCAGGTCAATTGCTCGTCGGCGCTAATTAGCCAGGATCGATTATTGTTATCAGTTATATGATGACATAAATCCTACAAATAATTACGCTATGCGTACAGGTGGGGATTACCCGCATCCCGGACTGCACTGTGAATAACGGGTTTTCGAAAGTGGTGACTGCGACCGTATCGTTGAGAATTCAAACGGTCGTTATGTTGTCTGATGAGAGATGACTATTGGGGCGGCCGATTATCAAATGCCCCGCGATCGTTGCCGCCAGATTCAACCCGCTATCGGCGGGCAGAATTTTGCCGGTCGAATAATCCGCTGCGACGAGCAGCGAAACCGCCTGCACGATGTTTTCCGGGCTAGCCGCCCAACGCATTGGCGCACGCTCTTTACATACTTAGGAGCGGCATTCGATGTAGAAAATTTGTTCTAGACAAATTATTCTACGTCCCGCCGCTCTACTCGTTGAGGTTTCGTCACGGCCAAGACCGCCGCTCCATCGAGGCCGACCGCGGCCGAGCTCGATCTCCTGCGGGTTCTATGGTCGATCGGGCCCGCCACCGTCAAGCAGGCTCATCAGGCCATGCAGGTCGAACGCACGGAGATCACCTATGCGACCGTATTGCGCCAGATGCAGGTCATGCATGCGAAGGGGTTGCTGACGCGTGACGAGAGCGAGCGCTCTCACGTCTACGCCCCGGCGCAGAGTCAGAACACGCTGCAAACCAGTCTGTTGAAGGAACTGATCCACAAGGCGTTTTCCGGATCGGGCAAGGCACTCGTGATGGCCGCCTTGCGCAAACACGTTACCCGGGCGGAACGCGACGAGATTCGCAAGTTTCTGCATGGAGACGAAAAGTGATGCCTCTTTCCTGGGTTCTCATTCAGGCTTTGAGGTGGGCGCTTCTGAATTCTGTCTGGACCTACCCGTGACTCACTCGATCACACGCCGAAAACTGTTGATTGAACTACCCCTGCTCGCTGGCATGGGCGTCGTACCCGCGCTGCGCGCGGCTGAATCGCCGATAGCCGACATCGAGCGCCGGTTTGGCGGCCGCTTCGGCGTGTTCGCCATCGACACGGGCTCGGGGCATACGCTGAGCCATCGCGCCGACGAACGCTTCCTGATGTGCAGCACATTCAAGGGGCTTCTCGCGGCGCAGATACTGTCGCGCGTCGATCGCGGCGAAGAGCGGCTCGAGCGCCTCGTCCACTATACGGAGAAGGACCTCATTTTCACGTCGCCCGTGACTAAGGCCAACGTCGCGCGCGGTGCGTTGCCGGTCGACACGCTCTGTCAGGCCATTCTGGAAGAGAGCGACAACACGGCCGCCATCCTGTTGATGAGAAGCGCCGGCGGCCCCGCTGCGCTGACGCGATTCGTTCGCGGGCTAGGCGACACCGTCACCCGTTCGGATCGCTACGAGCCCGACTCGAATCACGCGAGCGGCGTGCTCGACACCACCACGCCGAGGGCCATCGTCACGGTTGCCCGCAGCCTTCTGCTGGGCGATGTGCTGAGTGTCGCGTCGCGCGTGCGCCTGGAGCACGCGATGATTGCCTGCAAACCGGGGCTCAACAGGATTCGCGCGGCGTTGCCCGCGAATTGGCAGGCAGCGGCCCGGCCCGGCACCCGTGTCGAAAGCGAGACCAACGATTACGCGCTCGTGCGCCCGCCCGGACGCGCTCCGTTGCTCGTCGCCGCCTACTACGATGCGCCGGGCGTCGGCATGGAAACGCGCGAGACCGTCCTGCGCGAAGCGGGCAAGGCATTCGTGCAATGGGCCACGAGCGCAGCGTGACGAACGGCGGCATGCGGAACCGGAGAGTCGATCTGCTTCGGGGCGTCTCGATACTCCTCGTGCTGTTTCACCACTTCAATATCGCCTACCCGCTGAATGACACGTCGCTCGCACGCGTATTCGGATGGGACGCCGTGCGCGCCGTTGCCCGCAATGGCAACTACGGGGTCACGATGTTCTTCGTCATCTCGGGCTATCTGATTACCACGAACGCCAATCGTCGCTGGGCCGGTCCCGGCCAGGTCGATGTCCGGACGTTCTACGGCCTGCGTCTCGCGCGCATCGTTCCGTGTCTGCTATTGCTGCTGGCTGTCGTCAACACGCTGGCGATGGCCGGCATCGCCATCTTCCAGAACCATGTGCTGGCCGGCGGGCCCGCTTCTGCGTCCGCTTCTATGCCTGCTTCTACGCCCATTTCTCTCTGGCTCGTCGATCTGGCGTCCCTGACCTTCTGGATGAACGTGCTGATCGGCGCGCACGGCTGGACCAACTATCCATTGGGCGTGTTGTGGTCGCTGTCGGTCGAAGAGATGTTTTACCTGTCGTTTCCGCTGCTCTGCCTCGTCTTGCGGCGGGAGTCCCGGCTGCTGATTTTCTGGCTCGCGATCATTCTCGGCGGCCCTGTCTACCGGAGCTTTCATCAAGGCGATGAGGGCGGTTATCTCTACGCGTACTTCGCCTGCTTCGACGCGATCGCAATCGGCTGCTGCACGGCGCTGCTGGCCCGGCGGATCGTGTGGCGCGGCCGCACGCGGACCGTGTTGCCGTGGCTTGCGGCGGCAGCCATGACGTTCGTCTATCTGTCTCAGCCGATCCGCGACGGCAACGTGCTCGGCGTCACGGCGATGGCTCTCGGCACCGCGGTTCTGCTGCTTGCCGCGCACGATCGCGAGGACGGGCTCCCCATTCGATGCGCGCGCGTGTCGGCGGCATGCGAATGGTTCGGCAGACTGAGCTACGAGCTTTATCTGTTTCACCTCATCGTGCTCGGTCTGCTGCGGACGATCTTTCCGCCATCGCAGGTGACGGGCGACGCGAAGCTGATGCTGCTGACCGGCTATCTGCTGCTTGCCGCCTGGCTCGGCGCGTCGATTCAACGGCTCTACGCGGAGCCGTTGAATCGACGCATCCGGCAGCGGCTGGTGGCGCGGCGTTCGGGCGAGTCGAACGACCCGAACGACTCGAACGACCGCTGCCGCCGCACACCCGGTTAAGATGGCCCTTGGTTCCGCGAGCGCGTTCCCGCGCCTTATCTGCCGCCATCATGCATTTCGATTTCGTGGATTTGCGTCTGCTGCTTCATATCGCCGATACGCAGAATCTCGCGCGCGCCGCGGAGCGCGCGCATCTGTCGGCGCCGGCTGCCAGCAACCGGGTCAAGAATCTCGAGGAGCAACTCGGCTTCAAGCTGCTGTATCGAACGAGCCAGGGCGTCACGCTGACGCCCGCGGGCGAGGCCTTCGTGCATCATGCGCGGCTCGTGCTCGAACGCGTCGAGCATCTGGCCGGCGACATGCAGGAGTACGGCGAGGGCATCGAGGGCCACGTGCGCATCTGGGCCAACACGACCGCGATCAGCGAGTTCATGCCGGCCGTGCTCAGTCGTTTCCTGCGCGATCATCCCGACGTCAACATCGATCTTCGCGAGGTAGTGAGCGGCGAGATCGTCAAGGGCGTTGCGGATAGCGCGACCGATATCGGCATCGTCGCGGGCAACGTGCATGCCGGGCCTCTGGAGATGCTGCCGTATCGCGACGATCGCCTCGTGCTCGTCACGTCGCGCGACCATCCGCTTGCGAAGCGGGCGTCGGTCGATTTCTCGCAGGTGCTGAGCGCGAACTTCGTGAGCCTGCCCACGTCGAGCGCGATTCGTTCATCATGAGCGCCGCCGATGCGCTCGGCGCGCGTCTCAAGTTGCGCATCCGGGCGCGCACGGACAGCCGTAGCCCGCCTCGCATTGGTCCACTAAAGTTTCCATCTGGAAACATTGCCATGCGCGGCTGACCAACAATCCTCACGGAAACCCCTTCTTGCTGCCATAAAAACCCGCGTGTATAGTTTCCGAACTTACTCTTGTTTCGTATCGGAAATAAAAAGGGGTTCATATGGACGCGTCCACCATCCTCGCCGATCTCGGCATTGCTCACGCGGCGCAAGCAGGCGACATCGCGGTTCATTCGCCGATTACGGGCGAGCTGATCGGCCGCGTGGCCAGCAACACGGCGGCCGAAGTCGATGCGGCGCTCGCCCGGGCGAACGACGCCTTCGCCGCGTGGCGCAACGTGCCCGCGCCGCGTCGCGGCGAGCTGGTGCGGCTGCTCGGCAAGCGTCTGCGCGAGCGCAAGCAGGCGCTCGGCGCGCTTGTCTCGCTCGAAACCGGCAAGATCCTGCAGGAAGGCATGGGCGAAGTGCAGGAAATGATCGACATCTGCGATTTCGCGGTCGGTCTGTCGCGCCAGCTGTACGGCCTGACGATCGCGTCCGAGCGGCCCGGTCACCGGATGGCGGAATCGTGGCATCCGCTCGGCACCTGCGTCGTGATCTCGGCGTTCAATTTTCCGGTGGCGGTGTGGTCGTGGAATGCGGCGCTCGCGCTCGTGTGCGGCAACGCGGTGATCTGGAAGCCGTCGGAAAAGACGCCGCTCACGGCGCTGGCGGTGAGCCGCATTCTCGACGACGCGCTCGAGGAATTCGGCGACGCGCCGGCCGGCCTCGCCGCGCTCGTCAACGGTGGCCGTGAGGTGGGCGAAAAGCTCGTGGCCGATTCGCGCGCGTCGCTCGTCAGCGCGACGGGCAGCACGGAAATGGGCCGCAAGGTCAGCGTCGAAGTGGCGAAGCGCTTCGGCCGCGCGCTGCTCGAACTCGGCGGCAACAACGCGGGCATCGTTACGCAAACGGCCGACCACGAACTCGCGCTGCGCGGCATCCTGTTCTCGGCGGTCGGCACGGCCGGACAGCGTTGCACGACGCTGCGGCGTCTGTTCGTGCATGACAGCGTGTACGACAAGACCGTCGAGCGGCTCAAGCAGTTGTATAGCCGCGTGCCGATCGGCAACCCGCTCGACAAGGGCACGCTGATGGGGCCGCTGATCGACCGCCAGGCGTTCGAGCGCATGCAGGAAGCGCTGCGGCAGGCGCGGGCCGAGGGTGGCGCAGTGTCCGGCGGCGAGCGCGTCGACGTGAAGGGTTATGAGGGCGGCTACTACGTGCGGCCGGCGATCGTCGAGATGCCCGCGCAAACGGCGGTCGTGCTGAAGGAAACCTTCGCGCCGATTCTCTACGTGCTGCGCTACAGCGATTTCGCCGCTGCTGTCGACGCGAACAATGCCGCGCATCACGGTCTGTCGTCGTGCGTGTTCACGAACGATCTGCGCGAGGCGGAACGTTTCCTGTCCGCGTCGGGCAGCGATTGCGGCATCGCCAACGTCAATATCGGGCCGAGCGGCGCGGAGATCGGCGGCGCGTTTGGCGGCGAGAAGGAAACCGGCGGTGGCCGCGAGTCGGGCTCGGATGCGTGGAAGGCTTATATGCGTCGCGCGACCAATACCGTCAATTACTCGTCGGCGTTGCCGCTGGCGCAGGGTATCGACTTCAGCCTCGACTGAATAAGTGCCCGAAAAAATGAAACGCGCGCTTGAGTTGTTTTGAGTTCGGTAATAAATCTTTAAACCATAGCGAAGCGGCGTGGCATGAAATAACCCGGCGAGCATAGCGTGTGCGGCCGGGTTTTTTATGCGCAGGCCCGCTTGACGGGAAATAAAAATCGGCCCCATGCCGAAATATTTTTCATTGGCAATCGACCGTGCGCAACTGATGGTTAAATGCCAACAGCATGCGGGTTTTATTCAAAGATATCGGTTATCATCGCCCGGCATCAATATCCGCTGCCGCAGGTTTCCAATTCCGCGCGGCATCGGCGTTAATAGCGTCGCGTCGAACCAGAAGAAGAAATCAGATGAAGATCTCGCGAAAAAAGCTGGTAATCCTGAGCGTCGGTCTTCTGGTCGTGGCCGGCATCATCGTGCAGGCGGTATGGCGTCCGTTCGCGCATCGCAAGGCCGCGCAAAACAACGCCGTCGTCCTCGATATTCACCATCCCGATGCAGTGATCGACAGCGAAGCGCTGTCGCGTCTGCCGCGCGACATCGTGCGCGTGCCGTTGCTGCACGACGTGCTCACGCAAGATTTCGTCGACTACTACGAAGCGGACCCGACGCGCCTGTCCGCCGAAGGCGCGCTGCGGCGTCTCGCGTTCGAGCATCAACTGGACTGGCGCGACGAACTGCTGCGCCGCGTATTCGACGAACCCGCGCATGTGCTGCTGTGGCGTTTGCCCGATGGCCGGCTCGGCAACTGGGTGATGTCGATCCATCGCAATGGCCTCGCGAAGCTGCTGCAAGGGCTCGGCAACGTCGCCGCGAGCGACGCGCAACTGAGCCAGGTCGCGAAGCTCCCGGGCGACGTGCCGGTCTATGCGCTGAAGCTCGCGGTCGGCCGCACGCTGCTGTTCGCGGCGAAGGACGATCGGCTCGTCGTGCTGTCGGCGCCCGGCTTGCTGCTCGACGAAAAGGGCGGCCTGATCGGCGAGCGCGCCGATGCGGTGTCGGAGATGCTGTCGTCGGGTCGCGACGAGGCGGCGCGCGCATACCGGCTCGATAGCTCGGGCGATGCAGCGGGTGACACAACGGGCGACGCAACGAAGGGCCATCGGATCGTCGTCTCGGCCAATTACCTGTCGTTCGGTTATCAGGCGTTTTTCTCCGGCATCGACGCGTTGCGCTTCGACTTCGCGCCGGATGCCTCGTCGAACGGCAACGGCGCCACGGCATGGAAAACCTGGGCGCTGATCGATCCCGACAAGCTGCCGCAGAAATGGAACAGCGCGGACCTGTGGCGCGTGCTGCCGGCCAATCCGGCGGCTTGCGCGAGCTTGCCGGCCGACTGGAGCGATGCGGCGGCGCTGCTCGCGAAGGTCACCGACGGCGGCGCGCAAGGCGCGGCCGCGCTCGGCGATCAGCTGGCGGGGCCTGCGGCGGTTTGCTGGTACGCGAAGTCGACGCTGCTCGCGCCGGTGTTCGTGGCCCGCGTGAAGTCGCAGGACGCGGCCGGCAGCGTCGCCTTGAAGACCGCGCTCGGCAAGACCTTCGGCGACGTGATCGGCGCGTACGAAGCGAAGGCCGCCGCAGATGGCGCGGCGGCGGGCTATCGTCGTCTGCCGGTCACGATGCGCGAGCAGGGCGCCGACGTTGTCGTGTGGCAGCGGCCGGTCAGTGCGCGATCGGGCACCGCATTGAGCAGCAAGGCATCGTTCGCGGCGCAGTTGTCGGCGGAGCGTTATTTCCCGGTGACGCTCGCGCTCGCGCATGGTTACGTGATCTTCTCGCCGGACGGCCGCCTCGTCGACGACACGCTTGCGGTGCTCGACAAGCGCTACCCCGCGCTCGCCGATACGCTCGCGCCGCAGCGTCTGCCGCGCACGATTCTGACGCTGACGCCGTCGTCCGCCGCCGCGCTGATCGAGCGCGAGGCCGGCGCCGCGTTGCCACCCGATCAGGAGGCGGTGTTCCGCAACGCGTCGCGCACGCATCTGGTGCCGAAGCTGCATGCGCTCGCGCACTATCCGCCCGTGTCGCTGACCTTGCCGCAGAGCTTGCCGGGTTCGGCGGGCTGGGTGCCGGTGGAGTGGTGGTTCGATCGCGCGCAGGGCGATGCCGGTGCGCATGCCGCAACGGACGGCGCGCCGGCAGCGCCGGCGGATCAACCCGGCGCCGGGGCCGACTGACGTGGGCCGGGTTCGCTCGCAGACCGTGGCCGTGCCGCCGGGCACGGCGCATCATCGGTTCTGGCCTGCGCGGATGGCGTCGCCGCTTGCGCGGACAAGCGCCCCATCCTGCGCGCGCGCGCTCCCG
>NZ_JAAGPS010000124.1:0-21249 GCF_017105025.1 Paraburkholderia sp. Ac-20336
CGCGAGCCTCAGGCGAAGCACTTCCGCCTGCCGGCTGCCGGCGTCCGCGCTCGCCACGGCGCATCGATCGCACGGCTCGTGCGGCCCGCGAGCCTGGCCCATCTGCCACGCCTTCAGCGCGAACGCGCCGGCACACGCGCTCAGCATGCAGACCACGGCCCAGACGGCCATGCGCCACGCCAGCGGCCGCGTGGGACGCAGCGTATAGCCGTGGCGGCTCAAACTCATCGTCACGCGCGAGGTGTGACCGCCCATGCGCCGCTTAACCATGAGCCGGCGGCGCAAACAGCGCGAGATAAGCGACGGGATTGACGACCTCGCCATTGACCCGTACTTCGAAATGCAGATGCGGACCGGTCGAGCGGCCGGTCGAGCCGACATCACCGATATGCTGTCGCGGCAGCACCAGTTCGCCCGCATGCACGACGAGCCGCGAGGCATGGCCGTAACGCGTGACGAACCCGTTGCCGTGATCGATGTCGATGGCGTTGCCGTAGCCCGATTTTTCGCCGGCGAAGATGACGCGGCCGCCGGCGGCCGCGAGGATCGGCGTCCCTGTGCCGGCAACCAGGTCGACGCCAGGATGGAAGCTCAAACGATGCGTGAACGGATCGCTGCGATTGCCGAACGGCGAGCCGAAGCGCGCTCCGTCGACCGGCATGCGGCCGGGAAACGCGGCATAGACGACGGCATGCCGGGCCGTCTGCCGTTCCAGTTGCGACAGCGTCGCGTCGATGCAGCTCAGTTGCTCGCGCGTGCGCTGCGCATCGGCACGGCCGCGTGCCTGCCCGGCAAGTTCATCGCAGCGGCGCGGCGGCAATGCGGGACCGCCTTCGCCGTCGGTGGCGGACATGTCGGATTCGCCATCCGATGCGGCACTGGCCGGCGCGGCGGAGCGTGGCATGGCCGGGCGCCGGGTCGGCTGCAGCGTGCTCAAACGCGTTTCGAAGTCGCGCAGCGTATCGACCTCGGCGGTGAGCCGCGCAATCCGCGGTTCGATCTGCGCGACCGACGCGTTCAGTTCGCCGAGTTGCGCGATCCGGTAGTCGCGTTCGACGTGATTTTCCTGCGGGACGACAGCGGCCTCATGAACCGGCCAGTGCATGCCGATCGCGATACCCGCGCCAACGGCCACGACGGCGGTGCCGCACGCCGCGCCCAACGCGAGCGATAACGCGGTACGACGCGTGACGAATCGCAGCGAGCCGCTTGCCAGTCCGCTGCCCAGCCGGAACGGGGCGGCCATTAGCGACGCCCGGCGCGCGTGCGGCCTCGCGCGCGAAGCGGCGCATGCGCGAGACCTCGCATGCGCGGAAACAGCCCATCGGCATGAGCCTCGATGCCACGCGCAGCCAGTGCGGCGCGCCGGGTAAAACGGAACTGCGGAGAGAACGGCGAAGGGATCAGCGGCATTGGATTCATACGGTATCGGCCGGATAAAACCGGAGGCGATAAAAGACGAAGCTGGCGATTATCACCTGGGATTGCCAGGCTCTATCTCAAATACAGGACGGGGCCTGGAGAGACATGCGCGATGCGCAGCGAATGGAGCAACGCGTGGCGTTCGAAGCGTGTGTTGCGCGCTGCGCCATGTCGTGCGGTACGAGCCGATGCGCGTTCGCGTCGGTCGGCACACGGGCATGACCGGCGATGCGCCGCTGCGCGTGCAAGGTGCAAGACCGCGCGGTAATCGGCGGCGCCGTTCGGGCGGCGGCCCGCCCCGCGAGAAAACGCTTGACTTCTGGCGTCCAGAAACTAATATACGCAACGCGTATATTTTTACCTCGCCCTTCCCGCCGATTCCTTTTTCCGACAGGTGCCCTCATGAGCGTTCCGCAACAAGCCTTCCTACGCGATGCGATGCGTCGCCTGAACATGACGCGCGATACGTTCGCGAGCCGTATCGGCGTATCGCGGCGGGCGCTCGATACGTGGCTGCTGCCGGACGACTCGCAGGAATCGCGTGCGATGCCGGAAATCGTCGAGCGCTTCGTGTCGGAAATCGTCAACGCGGAGCCCGGTGAAAAATATACGCAAAGCGTAGACTCGCAATCGCTGGCGAGCCAGATGCTGTTCGAGGGCAGGCCGCAGTTGCTGTCGGTCGATCAGTTCTCGCGCGACTCGGTCGAGGCGCTCTTTCGCGTCGCCGACATCATGCAGCCCATCGCGCGACGCCGCAAAATCTCGCGCGTGCTCGAAGGCGCGGTGCTCGGCAATCTGTTCTTCGAAGCCAGCACGCGTACGCGCGTGAGTTTCGGCGCGGCGTTCTGCCGGCTCGGCGGCTCGGTCTGCGACACCACGGGCTTCACGTTTTCGTCGATGGCGAAGGGCGAATCGATCTACGACACGAGCCGCGTGATGAGCGGCTACGTCGACGCGCTCGTGATCCGCCATCCGGAGCAAGGCTCGGTGGCCGAATTCGCGCGCGCGACCAACGTGCCGGTCATCAACGGCGGCGACGGCCCCGGCGAGCATCCGAGCCAGGCCCTGCTCGACCTCTACACGATCCAGCGCGAGTTTTCGCGCCTGGGCAAGATCGTCGACGGCGCGCATATCGCGCTGGTCGGTGACCTCAAATACGGCCGCACCGTGCACTCGCTCGTGAAACTGCTCGCGCTGTACCGTGGCATCAAGTTCACGCTGATCTCGCCGCCGATGCTCGAAATGCCGGGCTACATCATCGAGCAGATTTCGCGCAACGGCCATGTGATCGAGCAGACGCACGACCTGCGCAACGGCCTCGCCGGCGCCGACGTCGTGTACGCGACGCGCATCCAGAAGGAACGCTTCACCGACGAATCGTTCGAAGGCTACACGCCCGACTTCCAGATCAACCAGGCGCTCGTCGACAGCATCTGCGGCGCCGACACGCTCATCATGCATCCGCTACCGCGCGACAGCCGGCCCGGCGCGAACGATCTGAGCGTCGACCTCAACCACGACTCGCGGCTCGCGATTTTCCGGCAAACCGACAACGGCATTCCGGTGCGGATGGCGATTTTCGCGGTGCTGCTCGGCGTCGAAAAGCAGGTTCAGCATTCGATGCGCGATGCCGCATGGCGCCCGCCCGTGTATCTCGGCCCGGATGACGCGGTGTTTCACGGCATCGACTGAGAGCGAGCCCGCTGCCGGTTCTGCTTACGGCATCATTGGCGAATCAGGCTGCTGCGCCCGCTTGCGCCGCGTGTCTGAACATGCCGGCAAAGAACAGCACCTGATACTGCACCGCGTTCGACCAGTACTGCCAGGTATGTCCGCCTGGCCGCTCGGCGTAATCGTGCGGCACGCCGAGTTCGACGAGCCGCTCGTGCAGCAGCCGGTTCGATTGCACCAGCGAATCGTTGACGCCGCAGTCGATCGTCAGCGCGATATGCTCGCGGCCGAAATCCTGCGCACTCGCGACGATCGCTTCGCTGTTCCAGAAGTCGGCATCTTGCGACGGATCGCCGAAAACCTGGTCGATGCCGGGTTCGTCTTCGCAGCCGCGCGGGTCCACCGCGCCGCTGATGCTGCCCGCCGCACCGAATTCGCCGGGCCGGTCGAGCGCGATGCGCAGCGCGCCGAATCCGCCCATGCTCAGGCCCGTGATCGCGCGCGCCTGCTTCGCCGCGATCGTGCGGAAATGTCCGTCGATATAGCTCACCACTTCGGTGCCGACATAGGTCTCGTAACGGCTGCGAGGATCGACGGGACTATCGATGTACCAGCTCTCGTGCCCGCCGTCGGGCATCACGAGAATCACGTGATAGCGGTCGGCCAGTTTGCCGATATGCGAATTCGCGGTCCAGTCGGTATTGTCGCCGCCCGAACCGTGCAGCACGTAGACGACCGGAAAGCGCTTGTCCGCATTGCCGCGCGCGTACTGATCGGGCAGCACGACCGTCGCATCGAACGAACGATGCATCGCCACGCTCGGAATCGCGACGACGCGTGTCTGAAATGCCCATACCGGCGACGCAATCAGCATCAGAATGAGCCAGAACGCACGAACTGGATTCATGGTGGGTCGCTCTCCGCTTCGCTTTCATTCGTCAGGCATGCGAATAAAGTCATTGCGCATGCGTCGGCCAATGTCTCCCGACGACTTTAGCAAGAGCGACTTACAACCGTATTTCAGCGAAACATACGGTCCGTCAGGGGCAGGGCGTTGTGGGACAGGTCGTGCCAGAGATCTTCGGTGTTCGGCGTATTTCGGGCTTTGTGGACGGGCGGTGACGCTGCGCATCAAAATCGCCCCATTAAATGGAAACACGGCAAGACGACAGACACGCCCCTCATAAATAGGCATTTGAAATCGAGATAGACAGCGTTTTTGTCAGTCTTTGTGAAAATCGTTCTATCTCGATTTTTCCGTGTTGACCCGATCGTTTTTCCATGATGAGGTAGCGGACTTCTCAAGCTGCCTGGGAATCAAACTTGCGCAGCCGGATATCGATATTCACGGCTGTTGACGTTACCCATAGTGAGGCAAAGTGAAGCGCTACGTACTCAGGAAAGGAGACAAATCGACCAATGGCGGCATCGTTACGGAGGGAATTGAAACTGCACCGATCATGGTGTGCCGATAACCTATCTTGGCGCGCAGGTCTGGTGTAGTGGTTGCCAGTCTGTTGGTCATATTGAACCAACTGGGCCGCGCCACCGCGCAGTCAGATACGGCAAACAGGAAGCACTAGACGGGGACATTTGCCTGTGCAAATGCTGCCCGCCACCCATCCTTCATACATCGCAAAGCCACTCATTGTA
This sequence comes from Paraburkholderia sp. Ac-20336, assembly GCF_017105025.1. NCBI lineage: Bacteria > Pseudomonadati > Pseudomonadota > Betaproteobacteria > Burkholderiales > Burkholderiaceae > Paraburkholderia > Paraburkholderia sp. Ac-20336. Next base: position 4,747 of record NZ_JAAGPS010000124.1, read on the forward strand.
CGGTTTCCAAGCTCATGGACTGGAGCCAGTGGAATATGACGCTCGCGGTCAGGCACTGCCAACCGATCCAACCGGCGATTTTGACGAGCGAGTGCGCATCATCGACGCTAACGCGTCGAGCACTCGTCGCGACGCCGTATCACATACGAACGGCGAGCGGCGCAGTCTACCAGGGTGTAACGGATTCTCTTGGCTACTGTCCACGCGTCTATACCAACAACATATCGCGACTCGATATTGCAGTCGGGATTCGTGCGCTGGAGCGCTGGACAATCGCTTCATGACTAAAGTGCCGGAGCACTGAAGATAATGGGAAATTACGTTTATCAAACCAACACCAATCGGAGAGCAAACTCTCAATACGATGTGCTTGGGCATCCTATGCCCGCAAAGGTATTCATCTTTGTCGTCGTTGACGAACCTGGACAGGATGGTTTTCTCGTTCGCCAATGCTACGCTGACGTTGACAACCCCTATCTGCAAGAGTTGAAACTTGGTGAGTTGGGAAATTTGCGAGAGGTGTACCCGGAAAAATATGGGCTATGGGGAAAAGGATCTGGCTCGGGTGCAACGATCGCAGAGCATGTAATGGGTGAAGAAAGAGTCACAAGCTTTTCCTCTACAAGATCAGACTTTCCGGGTGGTGCAACCCGTTTTGATGGGAAAACAGTCTATATCGACATCGCAAAGGCGAAGCGCTCCGGCGCGCGACTTGTTACCGGTCAACAAATTCGTGCCGCACTGGACGAATACGCCCAACAGAATCCACATTTGAAGAAACGAATAGAGACGATACGCGGCTATTCGGAAGCCCTGGATAGGGAAATCCTGATACAACCCCATCCCAGCGTGCCGCCATCAGGCGTGTTCACACCGGAGGGATTGGGTGGGACGCGGGGCCTCGTGAAATACGTGCGCGTGGTACAGGTATTTTGCATTGCATTCACCGCTTATGATCTTTCGGTGGCAATCGGGCAATCGTTTAAGACAACGTCGGTTCGCCCCATCGAAAAGGAAGTTGTGCGACAGATGGGCGGCTGGGGTGGCGCGATAGCTGGTGCCAGGATCGGTGCAATTGCCGGGACCATGATTGGTGTCGAGACAGGACCGGGAACCGTGATTACGGGTCTGATTGGCGGAATAGTTTTCGGAACGATAGGCTATCTCGGCGGAAGCTTCGCCACCACGAAGATGCCGACGCATTAACAGGGAAATCAGCGTGTTCTCATTGCAACGAATAATCGACGATATCGGTCGCAAGCGGCAAGAGCGGCGCTTTGCTTCGCAGTCGCAAAACCGGCTGACGGAAGTCATCGAGCACGTCTTCGGAGCCGATATCGACAAACTGAAGGAGATATTTCCATCGTCCGGCATAGTCACGATTCTCGACGACTTCCCCGCTTACATCGAGATTCGCCCTCTTCGCGATATCGGCGTCAATGCCTTTCTCGTGAGTCAGACTATCGAGGTTGCCCAAATGCCGCGTTACGTCATGACTATTCGCAACGGTCGCGAGAAAACAGAGTGGCAACACTATAACAACGACCATCTGCATACTTTTCTCAAGCACGACCAGGAACTTGCGGGATTCAATATGCGGCTCCTGACCAACGACATTGCCTTGATCCGGCAACTCGCTGACGCACGATTCAATCCCCCTTGCCCATGGATCGCATTCTATGAGCTTGGCCCGATTGCAGGCTCCTTACAGGGTAACGCCGAATACTGGTATCACCACGTCTGGGACCGGTACTGGGAAGCGCTCAGTCTCCACGAACAGTCCGAGTTTCTTGCAAGGAAGCGACAGGAAACCATTAGCTACATGTCCGAGAGTGAATGGCGGGATTGGATAAGCGGACTCAGATTCCGCGATCCAAGAACACGCGACTCACCATGAATGGCTCGGCAAGAACGTCAGGCACATCCCGCTTCCCGCATTCAACCGAACCCGCCCCATCATGCACGCCATGCATAGTCATCTTGCAAGAGTTTCCCTTCTTCGGCGCACACGCCTGTGGCATCGTCATATCGCGCTGCAACGTATCGAGCTTCGCACTTCCCCCAGGGAAGAGGTGAGCGCGCCGCGCTCCACATATCGAATGCTCATGACGATCAATTCAAGGAGAAACCAGCATGTCCCACCCCCAACAATTCAGTGGCAAGGATGAACTTATCGCCCGTTGCATCCCCTTTCTGGAAGAGGTCAAAGACATCACGACGAGCACGGAAGTCGAACAATGGCTGAATACCCGCTATGGCGTGGATAGCGAGTTGTACCAGGATCTGTCGCGTCTGATCCGGCTCGGCGTGAAGGAAGGCTGGGCGGCCGACGTCGAAGTCGGCGGCCCACGCTATCGCCGTGCCCGGCTCGTCACGCCCTCCGCCGAGACGTTCTATTTCAGCATCACCGCGGTTCTGATAGACAGCTCGGACAACACCCAGAACAATCCCGAAGGCAGCTTTCGCGGCGACTACCACGCGCATCCGTATGGCGAGTTCAACATGGTCGTGCCGCTCGACGAAGGCGCCGCGCTGATGGGCCCGAACGGCTGGTGCCACGCCGGCTGGACAGCCCCGGCCCCGGGCAGCAGCCACTATCCGGAAGCGAGAGGCGGCGCCGTCATCGCCCTGTTCTTCCTGCCCTCGGGACGGATTTCCTACGATGCAAAGCCGCCGCAAGCTCGAACGTCAGACGCGCTTCACGCCTGAACCTCGCTGACCACGTCCTCGATCTGCCGCCTGAGCCACTGTAGTGCTGCGTCGTTGTCATTGCGCTCGTGCCAAACGACTCGTACCTCTTCGCTCGGGCACGCGTAGGGCGTCGCGTGCGTCGTCAATTCGCCCTGGCTCTCCATCTCGCGCCCGAGTGGCGATGGAACAAGCGCGAGCATGTTGCTGGAACGCAGGAGTGCCGGCATGGCCAGCGCGTGCGCGACCGCCACGCGCACGCGCGGCGACTCGCCGCGCGCCGCGTAGGCACGATCGAGTGCATCGCGGTTGAACATCTCGGACTGCCTGGCAAGACCGCGTTCGAGAATAAAGCCGCTTACCGCGCCCTCTTCTTCCCCGCCGAGCGAGATGGTCGCGAGCGGGTATTCGAGCAGATCATCGAGCGTAAGCGGCCGCCCGGCGAGCGGATGATCGCGATGCATCAGCAAAACATCGGTCTGCTCCCAGATCATCATCCAGCGCAAGCGCGACGGAATCTCCGCGAAGATGCCGACCGCGATATCGATGCGGCCCACATCGATCTGGCCGGCGAGATCGAGGCGTGTCGACGGCCGGACGACGAGATCCGTCAGCGGCGCTTGCGCGCTCAGACGCTGGCTGAGTCGCCCGAGCAACAGCGAGGTGATGTAGTCGTTGGCCGCGACGACAAACTTGCGCTGCGCGTCGGCCGGTTCGAATGCGGCGACGCCCAGCGCCAGCTTGATCTGCTGAAGCGCACCGCGCAACGGGCCTGCCATGTCCATCGCGCGCGCGGTGGGCTGCATGCCCTTGCCGGTACGCACGAAAAGATCGTCGTTGAGGACCTGGCGCAGGCGTGCCAGTGCATGGCTCACTGCTGACTGGCTCAGGTGCAGGCGCTTGCCCGCAAGCGCGAGACTGCGCTCCTCGAATACCGCGTCGAAGACGCGCAGCAGGTTCAGGTCGATGTTATCCAGAGACATCATGCGGCTCCGTGCGCTGGCCGGCCGGTAGGCACTGCCCTAGCATCGTTGACGTTCGGCATGGATTCAATGCGGCACGCTGCGTCCAGCGGCGCCCTGTACGGCACGCAGGCAGCGCTGCCATCTGCGGCAGAAATCAACGCGTCGCTCGTGCGCGCGAGCACGTCGAGTTCGCCGCGCTCGCCATCGTGTGGCACGTAATTGACGATAGGCATGACATCTTTTCCTGGTCGACTGAAGCAAGCGCGTCAGCTTACCAGGATTCCATGCAAAGCGAGCGATGGGAACACCATCGGCATGTTTCGACATATCCCCGATGTTCCCACCCGGTAACGTCCAGACGAGATTGCGGCGGATGTCTATCTCGACGCGCACGGGCGCCCCGAGCCTCGGCACGAACTGCTGTCCCACACGTGCCTGCGCGGGCAATTCTCCGGCGGCGCGACGCCGACCTCGTACCTCGAACGCGAGAGCGAACTGCTGCAATGGCATCCGGGCGGACCACTGCTCGTACAGCCGGGCGCGGCGATCGACCTCGCAGTCAGTTGCGCTCTCGCGGGTATTGGCATCATTCATCTGTTCGAGGAGATGCTGCGCGCACATATCGCCAGCGGCGCGCCCGAACCAACTCTCGAACCGTGGCGGCTGCGCTTTTCGGGGCCGTTTCTGTATTACCCGAGGGCATCGCCACGTGCCCGCGCCGCTGCGCGCATTCGTCGACTTTCTCAAAGACGACGCACAGGCATCCTGATGATTGATGCCGAGCCGGCCGGGACATGAGCAACATGCCGCCTCAGCGATCGCCCCTGCACAGACGCGCGATCATCGTCAGAAAATATTCCACGCCACTCGGCTTGCGCAGGTAAAAACTCCAGTTGCGCGCCTCGCCTTCGGACGGCGGCACGGCCGTGTGCAGCAGAATCGGCACATCGGCGAGTTGCGGCATCGCCTTGAGGCTGCGGCACAGCTCGGCCCCGTCCATGACCGGCATCGTCCAGTCGGTGACAATCAGGTCGGGAACATGGGCACACGCGCACGCGAGCGCTTCGGCGCCGTTGTTCGCACAACTCACCTCATACCCCTCGCGTTCCAGAATCAGGCACCACGCGGCCAGAATTTCCGGCTCGTCGTCCACCAGCAGGATTGAGCGCGTCATCGTCTGCGGACTCGTTGCTTCGATTGCCCGACGAGATGGCGCAAGAGGTGTTCCACATGCGGCAATTGCGGCGATAATGGGCGCCATCTTCGGCTCTCTCCGGGCCCAGCCGGGCACCCGGCGCCCGTGCATACGCGGCACAACGACGCGATGGCGCGATGGCACGACGCCAGGGCCCACGGAGCCGACGGGAGCAATGCGATCGGGCGAGTTCGTACGTTCGTATGTTGTAGAAATTTCCTGGGCGCATTCATCATGACCGACACACGCATCAGTCCGCTGCGCAATTTCGCCGACTACGTCCGGGCGGAACGCAGCCGTCTCACGCAGCAATGGATGGATGCCGTTGCCACCGACCTCGATCTCGTCGAAGCCGACAAGCTCACCTATCAGCAACTCGCCGATCATCTGCCGGAAATTATCGAAGGACTCTGCGCCGCGCTCGATGTGGAAGACCTCGAACAGGTCGAAACGTCGATCGAGCGCAACGCGAAAAAGCACGGCAAGATTCGCTGGGATCAGGGCTACCGCATCGAAGAACTCGTGCGCGAACTCGATCTTTTCCGGCGCGTGCTCGCCGAAGCGCTCGAGGAATTCGCCGCGCGCGAGAGCAGCTTCACGCGGCGTCACGAAAGCCGCGCGCGGCGGCTCATCGCCGAAGCATTCAGCATGGTCACGTACACGTCGATCAAGGAAGTGGTCAACGAGCGCGATCGCAAGATCGACGAGTACACGGGGCAGCTCGAACGCGCGAATCACGAGTTGATGCTCAAGCAGCAGCTGGTCGGCGCGCTGCACGAGTCGCGCATGCAGATCACGCGCAGCGTCGTGCACGACCTGCGCAATTTCCTCAACGCGTTTTCGATCGCGCTGCAACTGATCGCGCGGGCGCCCTCGAAAGCCGAGACCGCCTTGACGCTCGCCAATCGCCAGGCCGCCGACATGAAGCAACTGGTCGACCAGATGGTCGAGTACTCAGTCGTGCTCGGCGACGCCACGCCGCTCGTGCCCGAAGCGGTCGATCTGCGCGAGCTTTACGAGGAGCTCGTCGCATCGTCGCGGCCGCTCGTCGAAGCCAAAGGGCTCAGGCTGCTCGCCTCGATCGATCCGGCGTTGTCGGTCATCACGTCGAATCGCCTGAAGCTCAAGCAGATCGCGGTCAATCTGCTGTCCAATGCGATCAAGTACACGAAGTCGGGGCAGGTCGAATTGCAACTCGCGACCGCCGGCACCGACCACTGGACGATTCGCGTGACGGATACCGGCGTCGGCATCGCACCCGCGGATGCGGATCGCGTGTTCGACGAATTCGAGCGCGCCGCCGGCGAGGACATTCCGGGCACGGGGCTCGGGCTCGCGATCGTCTGCGAGCTATGCCGCGTGCTGAACGGCCACATCGGGTTTGCGTCGCGCGAAGGCGTCGGCACGACGTTCGAGATCCGCTTTCCGTTGCGAAGCGAGTGACCTTCGCGATTGCCGTGCGGCACGTTCGCACGATCCGCTACACTGCGCGGATCGATACATCTCCCCATCGACCCACAGCCTCATCGCCTTATCGACCGCGCATGATCCATCTGCAAACCGCCCGCTTTCCTGAACAACTCGACATCGTGCGGACCATTTTCCGCGAATATGCCGGGAGTCTCGGCATCGATCTCGGCTTCCAGCAGTTCGACTCCGAACTGGCCGGCTTGCCCGGCAAATTTGCCGAGCCTCGCGGCCGCGTGCTGCTCGCGAGCAACGACGCGGGCGAGATTGTCGGCTGCGTCGCAATGCGTCCGCTCGACGAAACGATCTGCGAAATGAAGCGCCTTTACGTGCGCCCCGCGGGACGCGGCCTGCATGTGGGCCGGCATCTGGCTACGCGCATCTGTGCGCTGGCGAAACAGGCCGGCTATCGGCGCATGCGCCTCGACACGCTGCCGACGATGCAGGCCGCGCTCGGACTCTATGCGTCGCTCGGCTTCGAACCGATCGACGCTTACGTGTTCAATCCGATTCCCGGCGCGATCTTTCTCGAATGCGATCTGACGAAGCAGCACGAGCAATCGGCGTAGCCGGCGCCATCGCGCACACCGGTTCTGCTCAGCGCGCAGCATGAATGAGGTTAGCGCCGCCGTGGATGGCGTGGCCCGCGGGCAGGCATGCGCTCATCGCGCCGCCCTGCCCGCTCAGACCGCGCACGATCACGTCCGCCGATTGGCCGTCGCGCCGCGCGAGTTCCGCGAGATCGAGCAACGCGGCGTATCGCGCGGAACAGTCCTGCGATGCCGCGTCGAAGCGGTGGCCCGCGACATCGGCCGCCGATGCGACCCAGGTGTCGATGGCCGGCAGCGCCGCCACCACGAGCATCGCCAGTGCGGATACGGTGCAAATGGCGCGTATCGACGACACCCCGGTTCGCGCCCGACGCCTCGCGGTTTCTCGCCCGGCACACGTTGCATCGCTCGCGACCTCATACGCCGCCTCGCATTTCCTGGCACGCCGGAAGCGCATGAATCCACCGCATTTGACGAGTCGCATCGCCACGTCTGTCACGCGCATCACGCCCAGTGCGCCGGCACCCAGACACGCCCGACCCAGTGGCCCGGCACCCACACGGCCGCACGCCGCACCGGCGCGACGTACACGGGACGCGGCGCGACATAGTAGACGGCACGCGGCGCGGGCCGCGCCACATAGACGACCGGGGGCGGCGGCACATAAGCCAGCGGCGGCGTCACCACTACGGGCTTCGGCGGCACATACACGACCGGCGGCGGCACGACGGCCGGTGCCGTCGCCACGACCACCGGTTTCGGCGCCACATACGCGACCGGCGCCGCAGCGACCACCGGGTTCGGCGCGACGACCACGGCCGCGCCGCCCACCGTCGTGCTGCTGACTGTCGCGCTGCCGGCCGTCGCACCGCCCGCGACCACGACGCCGCCCGTGACCACGGTCCCGCTCGACGTCACCGTGCTGCCGTGCGTGCCGGTCACGCTCGTCGACGTCGTCACGACACCCGGCGCGACGCGCGTCGCCGTGCCCGAGTGATAGACGCTGCCGTTATCGGGGCCCGTCACCGTACCGGAGCGCGAGCAGGTCGAGCCCGCGCAATTCGTCGCGGCCGAATGGTCGTAGGTATTGCCGTTCGCCCCCGTCACCGTACCCGACGACGAATACTGGCCCGGCCCGTTGCGCGTAACGTCGCCGGACGTGGTGGCCGTCTTGCCGTCCGGTCCGGTCAGCGTGCCGGTGTGCGCGCAGGTGCCGCCCGCGCAGCTGGTATCGCCCGAGTGCTGCACCGAGTTGCCGTAGCGCCCGGTCGCCGTGCCCGAATTCGAGAACTGGCCGGGCGCCGTGCGCGTCACCGTGCCGGTGTTGCTCGCGAAGCCGCCGTACGGACCGGCGACGCCGCCCGCGTGCGAACAGCTGCCGCCGCCACACGAACCATAATGCGCGCCGTTATAGACCCCGTGCGACGTGTAGGCCGTGCCATGCCCCGACCATGCGAACGCCGAGGCGCTGCCGAACTCGAAGACGGCAGCGGCCGCGCCGAGCAGGAATGTGCGCAGCACGCGGCGCATCGATGCGCCAGCCGGCGCGGCAACGGAAGCGAGGTCGGCATGCTGCGCGCCCGTCTGAATTGAAGCTGCGAATAAACGATTTTTCACGAGATGTCCTTACTGGATTCGGGCCACTTGCGTCACTGCCGCGTGGCGACGAACGGACTATAGAAGGACATGCCGGGTAAATCATCGGCGAAGATATGTCGCGCCGTGTCACCGCGGCGACGCCCCGCCGCACAAGGCCTGGCGGGCGTTTCGCGGCGCACGCGACATATTTCGACATAGTTTGCGTCGCCTCTTCGGGGCGCTCACTGCCCGAGCGGCGTCACCTGCACGGCCGCCGCCGAGACGAACACCGCGTACAGCGTATCGCCGACCTTCACGTCTTATCGGCGGCCTTGTGGATGGCTCGATCACGTGATCTCGCGCCAAAAGAAACAGCCCCATCGCCAAAGCGAGGGGGCTGTCGCCAAACCACCGTGGTCATCGAAGCGCGAGCGGCCGGGGCTGGCCGTGGCCGAGCGCGCGCCGCGCTACCCGCGTTCGCTCATCACACGCGTTCGATCGCGATTGCGATACCCTGGCCGACGCCGATACACATCGTGCACAGCGCGAAGCGGCCTTGCGTGCGTTGCAGCTGATACGTCGCGGTCGTGACCAGACGCGCGCCGCTCATGCCGAGCGGGTGACCCAGCGCGATCGCGCCGCCGTTCGGGTTCACGCGGGGATCGTCGTCGGCGACGCCGAGCGCGCGCAGCACCGCGATGCCTTGCGAGGCGAACGCTTCGTTCAGTTCGATCACGTCGAACTGGTCGATCGTCATGCCGAGGCGCGCGAGCAGTTTCTGCGTGGCGGGCGCCGGGCCGATGCCCATCACGCGCGGCTCGACGCCGGCGGTAGCGACGCCGAGCACGCGGGCGCGCGGCGTGAGGCCGAAGCGCTTCGCGGTTTCCGCGTTGGCGAGCAGCAGCGCGGCCGCACCGTCGTTCACGCCCGAGGCGTTACCGGCCGTGACCGTGCCGTCCGGACGCACGACGCCCTTCAGCCTGGCGAGCGTTTCGAGGCTCGTTTCGCGCGGATGCTCGTCCTGCAGCACCGTGATCGGATCGCCCTTCTTCTGCGCGATCGTCACGCCGACGATTTCCTGCGCGAGCGTGCCGTCCTTCTGCGCGCGAGCCGCCTTCTGCTGGCTGCGCAGCGCGAACGCGTCCTGGTCGGCGCGGCTGATGTTGTAGTCCGTCGCGACGTTTTCGCCGGTTTCCGGCATCGAGTCGACGCCGTACAGCTTCTTCATCAGCGGATTGACGAAGCGCCAGCCGATCGTCGTGTCGTGGATCTCGTTCTGACGCGTGAACGCGCTGGTCGCCTTGGGCATCACGAACGGCGCGCGGCTCATGCTTTCGACGCCGCCCGCCACCATCAGCGCGGCCTCGCCCGACTTGATCGCGCGCGCGGCGATGCCGATCGCGTCCATGCCCGAACCGCACAGACGGTTGACCGTCGAGCCCGGCACGTCCTTCGGCAGGCCTGCGAGTAGCAGCGACATGCGCGCGACGTTGCGGTTGTCGTCGCCGGCCTGGTTCGCACAGCCGTAGATCACGTCGTCGATGGCGCTCCAGTCGACGTTCGGGTTACGCTCCATCAGCGCCTTGAGCGGCACCGCGCCGAGGTCGTCGGCGCGCACCGACGACAGCGAACCCGCATAGCGGCCAATGGGGGTGCGAATCGCGTCGCACAGGAATGCTTCGGTCATGTGATGTCTCCAGTTGAGATGCTACGTGCGCTGCGCCGCGCGCCGGTTTTCCGTGGATGACGCGAGCCCGATGCATCAGCACATCGACGCATCGGCCCGGCGGCCCTCACGGCAAATGGCGGCAAGCTGCGGGACGCCGCAGGAAAGCGGCGGCGCGGCGGTCACCACGGGCGGTCGCCACCTCAAGGCAGCTTAGCGCAGGATCGTGAACGATGGGCTTGGAATCGACGACAGTTGCCGCAACCGCGGCGTGCCTCGGCGTGGTTTCCTCACCCGGCCTTATGTTCTATATACGAACACAAGGTCATATATCGAACAAACAGGCTCGATGATAGGCGCGTGCGCGAAACCGTGTCAAGCACGGACGAAGCCGTGCCAGCGGATACCAGGGAATACGCGCAGGGAGTGGTTCTCAACCGGTCTTCAATGCAAGCCGATTCCTTGAGGAGTCGGCGGCACTGAAGAACGATCAGGTAAACGGCAGAACGAGAGGCAAAACGAACGATGAATCGCGACGCTCAACGCGCCGCGTCGAGATAAGGCCGCAGCCATCCGAGCCCCGCCGAGGTCGCCGCGCGCGGCCGGTATTCGCAGCCGATGTAGCCATCGTAGCCGAGCGAATCGATCAGATCGAACAGGTACGGATAGTTCAGCTCGCCGATGTCGGGTTCGTGGCGCTCGGGCACGCCCGCGATCTGGATATGGCCGATGCCGGCCCTATCGCGCTTGAGCTTCATCGCCAGATCGCCCTCGACGATCTGGCAGTGATAGCAGTCGAACTGCACCTTCAGATTCGCGGCGCCGACTTCGGCGCAGATCGCCTGCGCGTCATCCTGGCGATTGAGGAAATAGCCCGGCATGTCGCGCGCATTGATCGGCTCGATGACGATCATGATCTGCTCGGCTTGCGCGGTCTGCGCGGCGTAGGCGAGATTCTTCAGATACACGTCGCGCAGTCTTTCGCGCGGCTGGTCCTGCGGCGCGAGGCCCGCCATCACGTGCAGCTTGCGGTTGCCGAGCACGCGCGCGTAGTCGAGCGCGGTGTCGATGCTGCGGCGGAATTCGTCCTCGCGGCCCGGCAGGATCGCGATGCCGCGCTCGCCGCCGTTCCAGTCTCCCGGCGGCGCATTGAAGAGCGCCTGCGTGAGGCCGTGCGCATCGAGTTGCGCTTGCAGTTCGTCGGCGCGAAAGTCGTACGGAAACAGAAACTCGACCGCTTTGAAACCGTCGCGCGCGGCGGCGGCGAAACGGTCGAGAAAAGCGTGCTCGTTGTACATCATGGTCAGATTGGCGGCGAAGCGAGGCATGGCGACAACTCCTTGAAAACAGTGTGTAGGGCGCGCGATGCATGCGCTGAGCACGCGTGCGCCGATAAAAATAAACGAACGGACGGGAACGTCGACGGCAACGCAGGGTGCCGACTTCGCGGAGCCGAGCGGCGCGGCACATGCGTCCGCGCGAGACGCAAGCTATGCCCGCACAATCAGCACCCGCGCCGCCTTACCAGCGCGCGCCGAACACCGCGCGCAGTTCTTCGAGCGCGGCTTCTTCGAGCGGCGCGGGACGCGGCTGCGTCATAAGCCACAGGCGCGCGGTCTCCTCGAGTTCTTCGAGCGCATACGACGCATGCGCGACCGAGCGCTCCCACACCACCGGCCCCAATCGGTCGAGCAACACCGCACGCACGCTGTCGGCGAGCGCGGCGATCTGCGCGGCCACTTGCGGATCGCCGGGGCGGCGGTAGCGAATCAGCGGGACGTGTCCCACTTTCATCACGTAGTACGGCGTGATCGGCGGCAGCACGTCGGTCTCGCTCCAGACGCCCGCGAGCGTCAGCGCGACGAGATGCGTCGAATGCGTATGGACGATGCCGCGCGCTTCGCGATTGCGCGCATAGATGCCCTGATGCAGCGCGAGCGTTTTCGACGGTTTGCCGCCCGACACCGCGCGCCCGTCGACGTCGACCTTCGCGATGTCCGTAGGGTCGAGCCGGCCGAGGCACGCATCGGTCGGCGTGATGAGCCAGCCGTCGTCGAGCCGCGCGCTGATGTTGCCGGCGGTGCCGACCGTATAGCCGCGCTGGTAGAGGCTCGCGCCGCAGGCGCAGATTTCCTCGCGCACGCGCGCTTCGTCAGTCGTGTGGAGTGCGGGGGTGGATACAGGTGCAGCGGTCATCGTAGGGTTCCATCCAGATGGCGTAATGCCTTGAAGAAATCGGTCATGGGCTAACTCATCCCCGCCTCGGCCAGCCGGCGCGCCGCGTTATACAGATGCGTCTGCGCAGCCTCGCGCGCCGCCTGCGGATCGCGCGCGCGGATCGCGGCGGCAATCGCCGCGTGCTCGTCGCGCACCTGCCGCGAGAAGTCCTCGCGCAGCGCCTCGTTGCGGCGCGTGACGACCACGCCCGCTTCGAGGTATTGGTTGAGAAACGTCAGCGTCTTGAGGAAATACGGATTGCCGGTGGCCGCCGCGATCGCGCGATGAAACGCGACGTCTTCGGCGACGCCGTCGTCGCCCTCGGCCACCGCCTCGTCGATGCGCGCGAGCGCCGCCTCGATCGACGCCATCTCGGCGTCGCCGCACCGCAGCGCGGCTTCGGCGGCGACCTCGGCCTCGATCGCGCGGCGCAGCGCGAGAATCTGCACGACCGAGCCCGGCTCGGCCGCTTCGGCGTAGTCGATGCGCAGCGGCCGGATCGCGCCGTGCCCGGCGACGAACACGCCGCTGCCCTGGCGCGGCTCGACCACGCCCTCGTTCTTCAGCCGCGAAATCGCCTCGCGGATCACCGTGCGGCTCACGCCGAACTGCTGCGCGAGCACGGCCTCGGTCGGCAGCTTGCCGCCGCGCACGAAAGCGCCTTTGTCGATCTGCACGAGCAGTTGCTGCGCGACCGTGTCGCTCAACGCCCGCGCGGGAATCTTGTCGAACATGAGGTATCGGATGGCTGCGGATGAGCCGAACTAGTCAGGTTATCTGGTCATCATACAAATTTCACGCGTTCAGCCCTATCCACGCAAACCCTGGCATTTTTGAGAGAACGCGCGTCATTTGGCGAAACAGAAGGCTTAAGCTATCGTCACGCCTTTGCGCCACAATGCGCGGCATCGAATGGCGCACGCCCGCGCGCCTTCATGCGCATCTTTTCCGAACGCACTTTTCAAGGCCCATGAGCAAAGCCCTGCCGTCGTCTTCCGCCGTTCCCGCCCACGCCGAGCCGGCCCCGGAGAAACCGGGCGACTCGTACGTGCAGTCGTTCGCGCGCGGTCTCGCGGTGATCCGCGCGTTCGACGCGACGCGCCCCGAGCAGACGCTCACCGACGTCGCCGCCGCGACCGGCCTCACGCGCGCGGGCGCGCGCCGGATTCTGCTGACGCTGCAGACGCTCGGCTACGTGGAAGCCGACGGCCGCCTGTTCCGCCTGACGCCGAAGATTCTCGACCTTGGCTTCGCCTACCTCACGTCGATGCCGTTCTGGAATCTCGCGGAACCGGTCATGGAAAATCTGTCGTCGCAGGTTCACGAAAGCTGCTCGGCGGCCGTGCTCGATCGCACCGAGATCGTCTACGTGTTGCGCGTGCCGACGCACAAGATCATGACGATCAACCTCTCGATCGGCAGCCGCCTGCCTGCGTATTGCACGTCGATGGGCCGCGTGCTGCTCGCCGCGCTCGACGACGACGAGCTCGACGCCACGCTGAACTCGGCGCCGCTCTACGCGCACACGCCGCGCACGGTCACCGACAAGGAAGAGCTGAAGAAGCTGATCGCGCAGGTGCGCCGCCAGGGCTGGGCGATCGTCGATCAGGAACTCGAAGGCGGACTGATTTCGCTGTCCGCGCCGATCCGCAACCGCCAGGGGCGCGTGATCGCGGCGCTGAACATCAGCGGCAACGCGCAGCGCAATTCGGCGCGGCAAATGGTGAAAGCGTTTCTCGAACCGCTGCAGCAGGCCGCGCAGACGGTGTCGGATATGGTGGCGCGGCGCGGTTGAGGCGTGCGCTCAAGGGCTGCGCTTAAAAAACGCGCCTGAAGAACGCCCTTAAAGAACGCTCCCACGGAACGCCCCTAAGGCGCACAGATCACCGCGCGGCCGGCGGACGCGGCAACCGGGCGCGAGGCAGCGCCCCTGCCTCGCCCGATCGTTCAATCGCCTAGCCGCCCAATCGCCCAATCACTCACTGCGCGAGATAACGCTCCACGAGCCGCGTCCAGAACGCCGCACCGATCGGCAGGTTGTGGTCGTTGAAGTCGTAATGCGGGTTGTGCACCATGCAGCCGTCCTCGCCGACGCCGTTGCCGATGCGCAGGAACGTGCCCGGCCGCTGCTGCAGCATGAACGCGAAGTCCTCGCTGCCCATCAGGATATCGGTCTGCTCGACCACCTTGTCGTCGCCGACCAGTTCGCGCGCAACCTGCACCGCGAAATCCGTTTCGGCCTCCGTATTGACGACGACCGGATAGCCCTCGATGTACTCGACATACGCCTTGCCGCCGTAGCTCGCGGCCTGCGACTCGGCCAGTTCGGTGATGCGCCTCTTCAGCAACGCGCGTACCTCGGGGCTGAACGAGCGCACGCTCAGCTCGAGCCGCGCGCTGCTCGAAATCACGTTGTTCGCGGTGCCCGCGTGCATCGAGCCGATCGTCACCACGGCGGGCTGCGCCGGATCGACGTTGCGCGCGACGATGGTCTGCAAGGCCATCACGATGCTCGCGGCCACCACGACCGGATCGACGGTCAGATGCGGACGCGCCGCATGGCCGCCGACGCCCTCGATCGTGATGATCGCCTTGTCGCCCGCCGACATGAACGGCCCCTTGCGGAACAGCAGCATGCCCGGCTCCGCGCCCGGATGGTTATGCAGGCCGAACACGGCGTCGCACGGGAAGCGCTCGAACAGGCCGTCCTTGATCATCTTCAGCGCGCCGCTGTCGATGCCGCTTTCCTCGGCCGGCTGGAAGTACAGATGCACGGTGCCCGAGAAATTGCGCGTGGCCGCGAGCCGTTGCGCGGCGCCGAGCAGGATCGTCGTGTGGCCGTCGTGGCCGCAAGCGTGCATCTTGCCGTGCGTCGCGCTCGCGTAGGGCAAGCCGGTCTGCTCAAGAATCGGCAGCGCGTCCATGTCCGCGCGAATGCCGATGCGGCGCGCGCCGTCGCCCACTGTCAGCGTGCCGACCACGCCGGTCTTGCCGACCCCGCGCGTGACCTGCCAGCCCCATTGTTCGAGCCTCCCGGCCACGAGTTCGGCGGTCTGCACTTCCTCGTAGGCGAGTTCGGGATGGCGGTGAATGTGATGGCGAATTTCGCGCAGGCTCGCGACGGCGGGTTCCAGATCGGATACTTCGGTCAGACGCGGGGTCTCGTTCATTGTCGTATTGCTCCATGAATTCGGGCCAGGCCGGCCAGGCGAGTCGGCAACGGAAATGGCCCAACGTACCGCAAAAATGGCCGCATAGGGTAACGCACGCGCTACAGGTTCGCATGCTCCCTCAGCACCGCGATCAACGCATGGCCGGCGTCTTCGAGCGCGCCGGAGTTGTCGATCGTCGTGCAACGCACGCCGTCGGGCAGCGAAAACGGCGCGCGCCGCGCGAGCCGCGCCGCGACCTGCTCGGCCGATTCGCGCGCCCGCGCGCCGAGCCGCGCTTCAAGAATATGTGCAGCCGCGTCGACGTGGACCACTTCCGCCTGCGGATAACGCGCGAGCGCATGCTGCACATACTGCCGCGAACCGTTGACGACCACCGTGCAGCCGCGCGCGAGCCACGCATCGAGTTCGATGCCGATGCCGTAGCGCAGCGAATGGCTCGACCATTCGAGCGCGAACAGCCCCAGCACCGAACGCGCGGCGAATTCCTCGACGCTCAGCGCGACATGCACTTCGCCATGGCCGCTCGGCCGCGTGATGTAGCGATGCGCGAACACGATCGGCTCGCCCATCAGATGCTCACGCGCGAAGCCGAGCAGCGAGTCCTTGCCCGCGCCCGACGGCCCCATCACATAGATCAGACGCCCGTTCATCGCCGCGTCACCTGCGGGACCGCGCCGTCGTTCGGCCCGTCGGCGCGAAACGGCAAACGCTGCCACAACACGAACGGCTCGCCCGGCGCCGGCTCGACGAACAGCGCGGCGTGATCGACGCTCAACGGCCCGAGCGCGGGCACGCGCTGCCGCCACCAGGCGAGCAGCGCCGCGCGCTCGCCGGCATCGTCGAGCGAATTCGACAGCGTCATATGGAAACGGAATTCGTCGAACACGTAGGGATAGCCCCATTGCAACAGCAGGCTGCGTTGTCGCTCGCTCAGCGGCGCGGCGAGGCGGCGCGCGAGATCGGCCTCGGACGGTTGCGCGCGCAGCGCATCGAGCGCTTGCAG